>DASZCJ010000258.1:0-13629 GCA_035943155.1 Xanthobacteraceae bacterium
GTACTGCTGTTAATATATTGATAAATCAAGGCTTCGCAGCCTTTCCTTCCGTGCAGACTTTGTGGCCGGGCAGGGCGCCGTTTATCTATAAGGTGTAATCAGAAGACCTTGCGGCCCTAGCGGAGCGGACGATGCTTTCGAACAGCCTACCCGGGCTCGATTTCGGCCTCGGCAGCGACATCGAAATGCTTCGCGACACCGTGAGCGACTTCGCGCAAGACAAGATCGCGCCGCGGGCCACCGACATCGACCGCTCCAACAGCTTCCCGCGCGAGCTGTGGCCGGAGCTCGGCGCGCTCGGCCTTCTCGGCATCACCGTCGAAGAGGAATGGGGCGGCGCTGGCCTCGGCTATCTCGCGCATTGCGTGGCCATGGAGGAAATTTCCCGCGCTTCCGCCGCCATCGGATTGTCCTATGGCGCGCATTCCAACCTGTGCGTCAATCAAATCCGCCGCAACGGCAATGACGAGCAGCGACGGCGTTATCTACCCAAGCTGATTTCCGGCGAGCATGTCGGTGCGCTGGCAATGTCGGAGCCCGGCGCCGGTTCGGATGTGGTTTCGATGCGCACGCGCGCCGATCGCAAAGGCGATCGCTACATTCTCAACGGCTCGAAAATGTGGATCACCAACGGGCCGCTCGCGGATACGTTTGTGGTCTACGCCAAGACCGATCGCACAGCCGGTGCGCGCGGCATCACCACCTTCATCGTTGAGAAGACATTCAGAGGCTTTTCCGCCGGCAAGAAGCTCGATAAGCTCGGCATGCGCGGCTCCGATACCAGCGAGATCGTATTCACCGATTGCGAAGTGCCGGCCGAGAACGTGCTCGGCGTCGTCGGCAACGGCGTCAATGTGTTGATGTCCGGCCTCGATTACGAGCGCGCCGTGCTGGCCGCGGGCCCGCTCGGCGTCATGCAGGCCTGTCTCGATCTCGTCATTCCCTATGTGCATCAGCGCACCCAATTCGGTCAGCCGATCGGCCGCTTCCAGCTCATGCAGGCCAAGCTCGCCGACATGTATGTCACGCTCAATGCGGCGAAATCCTATGTCTATGCCGTCGCCCGGGCCTGCGACCGCGGCGAGACCACGCGCGAGGATGCCGCCGGCGCCATCCTCTATGCCGCCGAGCGCGCGACCTGGATGGCGCTCGAAACCATCCAATGCCTGGGCGGCAACGGCTACATCAACGACTATCCGGCCGGCCGGCTTTTGCGCGACGCCAAGCTTTACGAAATCGGCGCCGGCACCAGCGAGATCCGCCGCATGCTGATCGGGCGCGAAATCTTCGAAAAGACGCGGTGAGGATAATGGCGGCACGAAATTTGCTGGCGGTCGCCGTCATATTGGCCGCGCCGCCATTGGCGTGCGCGCAGGCGGAACCGCGTAAGCCGACGGCGAAAGAGGTCTCGGCCATTCGTAGCTGTGCCGCGAAATACCAGGACGATTTGGATGCGGTCGAGCGAGAGTGCCTGTTCAAACTCGTCGGTGACCCATGCACCCAAACGGCCGACGGCTCTTCCAATGTCGGTACGGCCGATTGCTATCGAACCGAATGGGCGATCTGGGACAATCTCCTCAACGAGAATTTCAAGAATCTACGGGACGAGCTGGATGACGAGCAGACTGCGAAGCTTCGCGAAATGCAGCGCGCCTGGATCGCGTATCGCGACGCGACGTGCAATTTTTATTGGGATAAAATCCAAGGCACGATGGCGATCCCCATGCACGCCGCCTGCTTCGCCCGCGAAACCGCGCGGCGGGCGGTGCTGCTCAATTTCTTCAGCCGGATGTAGCGTGCCGGCCACGCTCCACTGCTCGCGCGCCAGCGCGATCGCGACTTTCCAGGCGGCGGTCATATTCCAGCATTGCATTGAGCAAGACCTGTGCGCCAGCGGCGCAATGCTCCTGGCTGGTCCACTCCGCTTCGTTGTGCGAAATACCGCCGCGGCTCGGCACGAAGATCATGGTCGTCGGCGCCACGCGGGCGATGTAGACGGAATCGTGTCCGGCGCCTGAGACGATGTCGCGATATGAAAAACCCGCTGTTTCCACTGCGACCCGCACGCAATCGATCAGCTCGGGTGAAAAATGCACTGGAGGCGACGCCCAAATCCGGTTTTCGCGATAGGTAAGCTGTAGGGGCGGGAGGATTTCGGCCAAGGCCGCGCGCAACTTCGCTTCCATGAAATCGAGAACCTTGTCGTCGGGGTGGCGGAAATCGACGGTGAAGAACACCTCGCCCGGGATGACGTTACGGCTGTTGGGGCGGTTCTCGACCAGGCCAACGGTGCCGACAGCGTCAGGGATGTCCCTGGCGATGGCCTCGATACGCTCGATCAGGTGCGCCGCGCCGACCAGCGCGTCTTTGCGCAACCCCATTGGCATGGCGCCGGCATGGGCATCCTGACCGATGACTGTGACATCGTACCAGCGCACGCCCTGGGCGCCTTGCACGATGCCGATCATGCGATCTTCGTGTTCGAGGATCGGGCCTTGCTCGATGTGCAGTTCGAACATGCCGGAAAATTTCCGTGTGCCGGCTTTCTCCGAGCCGCGGTAACCGATGCGCTGCAATTCTTCGCCGAAAGTTTTGCCGTCACGGTCGGCGCGAGAATAGGCGTAGTCGGCGGTGAAGACGGCGGCAAAAACGCCGGAGGCGAGCATGGCCGGGGCAAAGCGCGCGCCTTCTTCGTTGGTCCAGTTGACAAGCTCGATCGGCGCATCGGTGATGTGGCCGTGGTCGTGCAGGGTGCGGAGCGCTTCGAGCCCAGCGAGCACGCCAAGCGGCCCGTCAAATTTGCCGCCGGTCGGCTGGGTGTCGAGATGCGAGCCGATTGCGATCGGCAACAGCTTCGGGTTTTTGCCGGGGCGGGTGGCGAACATGTTGCCGACCTCGTCGACCGTGACCGTGCAGCCAAGCGCCTGGCATTGGGCTTTGAGCCAATCGCGCACTTGGCGGTCGAGATCGGTCAGAGTGAGGCGGCGGATGCCGCCCTTCGCCGTTGCGCCGATCCGCGCCGTCTCCATCAGCGAGTCCCAAAGCCGCTGCGCGTCTATCTGAAATTTGTGCACGTCCGAAGCTCCTTCCATCCGTACGCCCGCAGCCCGTTAGAGGTCATTGGCCTAGTCGGCCAACGCACGTATAAGGCATTGGCCCAGCTCAGGGCAGCCATACTAACCCACTGAATCCACGGCGAATCAGCTATGATCCCACGCTGGAAAGCGCGGGAGCTAGCGCGATGCTTCGCGTGCGGTTGAAAGCAGACGGACGCCTGGTCGAGGTTCTTCCCGACGGCAGCGAGCGCCCGATCGCGAGCGATCCGCGGGCCATCGCCACGGCTGCGTATAATGCGGCGCGCGCGAACGAAGCGCGCTATGCCCGCAACGTGCGCGGGCAGACCGGCCTCACCCAGGCGGCCTTTGCCGCGCGGATCGGCGTACCGGTCGAGACCGTGCGCAACTGGGAGCAGGGCAAGCGCTCGCCGCGCGGGCCCGCGCGCGCGCTCCTCAAAGTCATCGAAGAAGCGCCGGATGCCGCCTTTGCCGTGCTCGGCAAAGGTCGCTGACGGCGCATAGGCGTCCCCCTTCGCAACCCGCTGGAATTGCTGCCGGCAATCGCCGATGCTGCGCCGCGCCCGGCGTCTCGGGCAGAATTCAATTACCGGCACGGAGGTCATTGCCAGCATGGATACCATTGAAGCTCATGGGGCGCGCATTCCCGTTCTCGGCTTCGGCACGATGACGCTGAAAGGGGATGTGTGCGTCCAGTTGGTCGACGCTGCCCTTAAACTCGGCTATCGCCATCTCGACACCGCGCAAATGTATGGCAACGAGCGCGAGGTCGGCGCCGGCCTGCGCGGCTCCGGGATCAAGCGCGAAGAGATTTTTCTCACCACCAAGGTCTGGTTCAACCGCCTGGCGTCGGGCGATTTCGAGCGTTCGGTCGATGAAAGCCTCGAGCGCCTGGCGCTGCCGTGGGTGGATCTGTTGATGATCCATTGGCCGAACGCCCAAGTGCCGCTTGCGGAATCGATCACCGCGCTGTGCAAGGTGAAAAAGGCCGGTTTGGCCAAGCATATCGGCGTCGCCAATTTCAACATCGCAATGATGGATGAGGCGGTGAAGCTCGCCAGCGAACCAATCGCGGTGTTGCAGATCGAGACGCATCCGTATCTCGACCAAAGCAAAGTGCTTGCAGCGGCGCGCCGGCATGGCATGGCGGTGGTTGGATATTGTCCGCTGGCGCGCGGCAAAGTGCCTGCCGATCCGGTGCTGCAAAAGATCGGGGGCGCCCATGGCAAAACGCCGTCACAGGTGGCGCTGCATTTTCTCGAGCAACAGGCCATCATTCCAATCCCGCGTACGTCGAAGCGTGAGCGGCTTGCGGAAAATCTCGCCAGCCTCGATTTCAAGCTGAGCGAGGCGGACATGGCGGAGATCGGCAAGCTCAAACGGCCGGATTCGCGGATCGTCAGCCCGCCGCAGGCGCCGAAGTGGGATACATGAGCGCGGCCGGATCGATCCCGAGCGTTACCGCCAACGGCGCCAAGATCCCGCTCCTCGGGCTTGGCACGTGGGACCTGCGCGGGCGCACCTGTGCGCGCATCGTCGAGGCGGCTTTGCGGCTCGGCTATCGCCACATCGACACCGCCGAGATGTACGACAATGAGCGCGAAGTAGGGGAAGGCCTGCACGCTTCGGGCGTCAAGCGCGGCGACGTGTTCGTGACCACCAAAGTGTGGCCATCGCATTTCGCGCCGCGCGAGTTGGAGCGCGCCGTGCACGAGTCACTCGCTCGGCTACGCGTGCGGCAAGTCGATCTGTTGCTGCTGCACTGGCCCAATCCGCAAATTCCGCTGCGCGACACGCTCGCGGCGCTGTGCAAGGTTAAGCGGGAGGGGCTCACGCGCCATATCGGCATTTCCAACTTCACAGTTAAGCTCGTCGCGGAGGCCGTGCAGCTCGCGACCGAGCCGTTGGTCTGTAATCAAGTCGAATGTCATCCCTTTCTCGACCAATCCAAGGTGATCGCCGCGTGCCGCAAGCATGGCATGGCGGTGGTCGCCTATAGCCCAATCGCGCGTGGGGGCGCGCGCAACGACAAGGTCTTGGCGCGGGTTGGCGCGGCCCATGGCAAGACCGCGGCGCAGGTCTGTCTGCGCTTTCTGGTGCAGCAGAACATCGTCGTGATCCCGCGCACCAGCAAAGAACAGCGGCTGTCGGAAAACGCCGCGATCTTCGACTTTTCGTTGAGCACGGAGGAGATGGCCGAGATCGCCCAACTCGCGCGCCGCGATGGCCGCCTGATCGATTGGTCCTATTCCGGCAGCGCCCAGTGGGATTGAGGGCGGGCCGCTTTTCCAAGGCAAGCGCCGGCATGCAGCATCGCCGGTTTTGGGTCGGCACCGTAGCGAGCGATGGCGGCTCGCAGTGCGTCGTTTAGGATTTCGGCTTCAGCTCGCCGAGCGTTTTTCCGACCGGCGGATGGTCCTGCGGTTCGCCGCTACCAAAACGAATAGAACGGTCGGCGAGCGCCAGCCATTTTTCAGCCAAAGCCAGCAACCGCCCCTTGTCGCCCGCTGTGCCTGACAAGGGAATTCGTGCAACGCGCCATCGCCGGTGCTCCAAAATAAGCGATTGCGACCGCATCGCCCGCCAAGATCGAACGCAAGGGGAGAACGAGACAGCCGTCCAATTACACAGGACCGATTCGGCAATACAGCCGATTGGCCAGATCCTTGATCCGCCAATCGTTTGACTGTCGACTATTCTATTCTGTCTATCGGAAGTTAAGAATATTCTCTTTTTCTTAACGCTCGACACGCTTTGCGCCGCATGCCGCGACAGAAGGAATGCGCGCGATGGACTCAAAAGCCATTGACCCAAAAGCGATGGACTCCAGAGCCGATGAGTATCGCGCCCGAGCAGCCGAGTACGACCGCAAAGCCGCGACTCTAGGTCATGGCAATGCCGCTATCGCAGCATATTATCAGTCGCTCGCTAAGCACTGGCGAAGCTTGGCGCTGTTGAACGAAAACAAGACCGAACGCCAGCAAGCAACGCCGAGGATTGCGCCTTGAATTCCGCGCCAGGAAAGCGGCGTTTTCGATAAATCTCACCCCCGATTCTCATTTTGTTCTTGGTTGGGCAGCCGGGCGGCGGGCGCCATTAGACCAGAACGCATATCCTAATCCCTCGCGGAACCAAACTGCTATTTGCGCGTTTACGGCTGAGCGCGGGGTGGGTGAGTTGGTGTCAAGATCCAGGGAATATCAGCATCGAGCCACCGAATGCGTCCGGCTGGCGCTTGCGGCGCGCGATCAGACGAACAAGCTTCTATTGCTCGACATGGCGCAGTGTTGGCTCACCCTGTCCGAGCAGGCCCTCACTGAGGAAAACGCTGTGAGCGCCGAAAGCGCCGAAAGTCAATGAGCGCAATTTAAGCGAAGGTTCGCACTTAGTCGGTTCGGCGGCGCCCAGAGGATCGCCACGTGCGCCGCGGTGCATTGCCGTTTCCGTTCCCACGCCCGCCTTTAAGTCCGCGCGCCAAACGATGCGCCGCCTTGTTGGCGAGCTGCTTGGCCCGCAAATGTTTCTCAAAATCGACGGCAGAAACCGGCTCGCAGTAGAGAAAGCCTTGCGCCTCCTCGCAGCCTTCGGCGAGCAGAAACGCCGCTTGCGCTTCGGTTTCGACGCCTTCGGCGATGACCTCGAGCCCGAGATTGTGCCCCATCACGATCAATGAACGCACGATCGCAGCCGCATCGGCATCGTCGGGGATTTTGCGCACGAAGCTCCGGTCGATCTTAATTCTTGAGAGCGGAAAACGCGTCAAATAGCTCAACGACGCATAGCCGGTGCCAAAATCGTCGAAGGCAATTTTCACGCCTTTTTCATGAAGCTTTTGCAGCGTCTCGATCGCATCGTCGTGGTGTTTTCAGTAATTTCAAACTCAATGCTTTCAGGCGGCAGATGCGTCTCGCGCAATGCATCGTCGATCGCCTTCAACAACACGTCGCCTTGGAATTGCGGCGGGAACACATTGATGCCAATGCGGTCCAGCCGCAGCCCCATTGCGCGCCAGGTCGCGGCTCGTTGGCAGGCCGTGAGGATAATCCATCTGCCAACTTCCAGCGCCACCGCGTTGGTGGCGAGCGTTTCGATGAACGCGCCGGGCATTAGGATGCCGCGCTCGGGATGCCGCCAGCGCAACAGCGCTTCGGCGCCGACCGTTGCCCCGTCGATCAGCCGGATTTCCGGCTGGTAATAGATCTCAAACTCCCTGTCGGCGTAGGCCCGCGTCAATTCGAGGTCGAGCACGCGCCGCGCCTGAACTTGCGCACGATGTACCGGCAGGAAGAAACGGCGCGTGCGGCCGCCGGTGGATTTGGCCTGATAGAGTAGATCGGCATTGGCGAGCAATTCATCGACGCTTGCGCCGTCACTGGGGGCGATGGCGATGCCGGCGCTGCCGCCAATGCGAACAGAGTGCTCGTTGATGTCAAAGCTTTGCGCGAGGCGATTAAGCACCGTGTCGACGATCTCGCCGACGACGCGCGGATCGCCGCACTCCGGAACAACCAAAACAAACTCGTCGCCGCCGAGCCGGAACACCTGAACCTTGTCGCGGTCTTTCGTCGCCTCGACGTCGAGGTCGAACAAGGCCACCGATATCGGCCGCTTCGCGCCATCGCCGGCGAGCAGCCGGCCCAAAATCTTTTGCAGCGATAGCCGATTGTCAGCCCAGTGAGCGGATCGTAACGCGCGAGGCGGTCCAACTGCGCCTCGGCCTTTCTTTGAAACCGATCGAGCTTGGTTCCTACCGCGATTACTGCGCGCAATCGGCCAGTTTGATCCTTGACCGGAGAGGCAACGGCGACGACCCATTCCCCCGTCAATTTGGTGCGGATCACATTGCCGATCGCCAGGTGCTGGCCGGCCATCACCTGCTGAAAATACGACCGGTCGCCGGCATAGAAACGCTTAACATCGGCATACAACGAGCTTCCAATATTGCTGCCGTCCGGAGCAAACAACAAAATATTGGCGATGTAATCGGGCAAATCTTTTTTGATTTGGCGCAGTAGCGCGTCGTTGGCGTTGGTGTCCGCCAAACGGGGTGAGACTGCTTGGCTCATTCCAAGCAGCAGGTTTTCGAGATTGCCGATATGGTTGTCGACTTGCGCTGCGAGCAGCCGCGCTTCATCGAGCACCCGTTCCGTTGCTTCGGCTTGGTCGTCGCGCAGCTGGCTCCCTAGGCCGCCAAGGATGACGGCAACCAGCGGAATGACAGTCGCGAGCACCAAGCCCAAGAGCCGCGATCGGATTGAGCGCAGCAGCATCAACCACCCATCTGCATTGCGTGTTTCGCGCAGGCGTAGGGGCCGGTTATAGGCTGACTGGTTTGCAGCGAGGTTTTACAAAAAGAATACAAAATAATCTTCTTCGTCAGGTTTAATTCGACCTTAATTGCATCAGCAAAACGCCACCGATCTGGAACCGCGATCAGTCTGGAACCGTACATTCGGTCCAGGGAATTCGGGCAATCGGGCCGAAGAAAAATCCAGACGGGACTGGGCCTCGCCTCAGCGCATTGCCGCGGCGATATTGCCGCCGTCGACCGTCGTGACATCGGCGGTCGTTTTCAATGCCAATGCCTGGTGTAGAAACGCCTGCGCGACGTCTTCGGCGGTCACTTCGCGGCCGAGCAGATTGCCGGTCATGTAATCTTTCTCGCTCAGGCCGCGCACTTTGGCGCGCGAGGCGACCAATGCCGGCGTCAGCAGGCCGGAACGAATGCGGTCGGCATTGACGGCATTGGCGCGAATGCCGTCGCCGCCGTAGTCGAGCGCATATTGCCGCATCAAAGCCAACGCCGCCGCTTTCGGAATGCCATAGGGCCCGAAATTCGGTCCCGGATTGACGGCCTGCTTTGAGATGTTGAACAGGAGACAGCCGCCGGTGCCTTGCGCGCGCATGATCCGCACCGCGGCTTGCGCAACACGCTGATGCCCGTAGAAATTCAGCTCGAAGCTTTGGTGCAGAATTTCTTCGTCGACCTCGCCGATCCGGCCCTGCCAGGCGGCACCGGCATTGGACACGACGATGTCGACGCCGCCGAAATGCTCGGCGATCTTGTCGAACGCCGCGCTTACCGATCCGGCATCGGTGACGTCGCAGGCGAGCGCCAGCGCCTGAGCGCCGAGCGCATTGGCTTGTTCGCGCGCGGCGGCGCGGTCGACATCGAGCAGCGCGACCTCCGCGCCTGCCGCCGCGAATGCCTTGGCGGTCGCGGCGCCGATCGCGCCGCCGGCGCCGGTTACCGCGGCGACTTGCCCGGCCAGGGGGGGTTCTCGTCGCGCGCCAAGCTTGGCCTGTTCGAGCGGCCAATATTCGCAATCGAACATGTCGGCTTCGGAAATCGATTCAAAGCGGCCGATCGCTTCGGCATCGCGCAGGCATTCCAGCCAGGCCTCGGCGATGTCGGCGGCGATGACCGAGTCCTTTTTGCTGCGGCCAAGGCCAAACAGGCCGAGCCTAGGCACGAGCACCACGCGGGGTAGGGGATCGAGCGGGCTTTTATGCCCGCCGGTCCGCTTATTGTGGCGTGCGAAATAATCCCGGTAACGCGTTGTGAATGCTTGCACGCTACGGCGTGCGGCTTGCGCGAATTCGGCGAGCTTTTCGCTTTGCGGCGCGCCGAGAACGAGCGGCCAATTCTTGGTGCGAATGGTGTGGTCTGGCGTAATCACGCCGGCCTCGCTCAAGCGCTGCGAATCCTTGCCATTGACGAAATCCACAACGGCGTCGCCGTTGCGAAATTCGAGCACGAGCCGCCGCCACGCCCCCTCGCTGTTTTCGTCTTGCTCGCTGCACGCCCCGCGCACAATCGGCGCGACCTCCGCGACCGGCGCCGTTTTGATCGGGGACGGCGCCGCTGCAACCGACTTCCGGTTACGCGCGATGAAGTCTTCCGCGCGCGAGACAAGCGCGATCATGCGCTCATAGGCTTCGCGCGCGGTTTCGCCGAAAGTGACAAGCCCGTGCTTGCTTAAGATCAGTCCTTCGCAGCCGGACGCGGCTTCGAAAACTTCGATTGCCTTTTTGGCAAGGCCAAATCCCGGCATGAGATAAGGAACGAAAGCCATGCGGCCGGCGAAAACCTCGCCGCAAATTTGTTCGCCGCGCGGTTGATCGATCAGGCTGAGCACGGCGGTGGCGTGGGTATGGTCGACGAATTTGTGCGGCAAAAAGGCGTGCAGCATCATTTCGACCGAAGGATTCGGTGCGCCCGGGTCGATCATATTGGCGCGTTCGATGCCGAGGAGCTCCTCGCCGTCGATTGCCGCGAGCAAGCGCAACTTACGCATCGGTTCAAGCCGCACCGCTGGCAAGCCGTCCGGCGTGATGGTCGCCATGTCGATGCCGGAGGCTTTGACGCGCAGAACCTCGACCTCGGCGCCGAGGCGATCGCGCATTTTCGCTTTGAGCGAAGTGTTGCCGCCGCCGTGCAGCACAAGCTTGGGATCGCGGCCCAACAGGCGCGTCGTGTAAACGCGAAGCGCCAGATCGCGGCCGATACCAGCCTTGGCGCCATCAGCGACAATGGCTTCGGCGTCGCGATCGACCCAGCCGCTCTTCATTATCTCAGCCGCCGGCGAAGCGACGAGACCACCATCCGGTGCGGCGCGGCCGTTCGCCTTCAGAAGCCTCGTTCGCTTCGGTTATGACCGGCTCCGACGAGGACGAGGGCGAGCGCGATGGCGACGCGGTCGGCGGTGGATTGGCCGCCGGCACCTCGCTGCCGGTGCCCGGCGCCGGCTCGCGCACGGTCGATCGCCGCCGGATCGTTTCGGCTTGTTCGACGGAAGGCGGCGCCACGTCAGGTGGTGCCACGCCAGGCGGCGTGGTTCGCTCACCGCCAGACGCACGCGGCGGCGCGTCTAGATCGGCAACCGCGTGCTTAAGTGCCGGCTCGGTTGCTGGCGGCGCGGCAAGCTGCTCCGCCAGATCCTCGCCTGCGGCAAATTCTCCTTGAGGGTATTGGCCAGATTGCTCGCGCCCGCCATAGCCACCTTCGCCATTGCGCTGCCGATTGCGCCTGCCGCCGCGGCGGCCGCGACGGCGGCGCCGGTCGTCGCGGCGCGGTTCGCCGGGCTCACCATGCACCTCGCGATGCACCTCGGGCTGCACCTCGCCGTGCGCCTCGTATTGCGTACCGTCGCTTTCGGCAACATCTCGAGCATCACGGTTTTGATCACCGTCGGTCTGCGGTTCAAATTGCCCACCGGATTCGCCTGCGGCAATATCCTGATCTTCCACGGCCAAATCGCCGGCTTGTCCGATCGGGATGTGCTCGACGCGGTCTGATGCCTCTCCGTGCGGCTGTGCGTAATCCGGTCCGCGAAACTGATCGCCGCCATTGCGGCCGCCGCGGCGTCGGCGTCGCCGCCGCCGGCGCCCGCCGGCTTCGCCATGGTCCGGCGCTACGGTTGCGGCTTCCGCCTCGGCACCTTCTTCCTCGACCAGGCTGAAATCTTCCAGATCGTCCTCTTCTTCAAGCGGCGCCGCTGAAGCCTGCGCCCGCTCGGCGAGCGCCTTGGCAGCCTCGATCGTGTGTACCTGCTCGCCGCGATCGATTACGAAAGTCTGCGGCGCCCGCACCGTCTCGTCGGCGCTGATCGTGATCGTAATCGCGAACCGCTCCTCCAAGCCGCGTAGATGCGCGCGCTTTTGATTGAGCAGATAGAGCGCGACGTCGGGGCGGGTGCGCGCAATCAGATTATGCGTGGCGCCGTTGATGAGCTGCTCTTCGAGTGCTCGCAGCACCTGCAAAGCCAGCGACGACACCGAGCGGACATGACCGCTGCCGCCGCAGTAGGGGCATTTCTCGGTCGAGCTTTCCAGCACACTGGTGCGGATGCGCTGCCGCGACATTTCGAGTAGGCCGAAATGCGAGATGCGGCCGACCTGGATGCGGGCGCGATCGTGTTTGAGGCATTCCTTCAGCCGCCGCTCCACCGTGCGGTTGTTGCGCTTCTCATCCATATCGATGAAGTCGATGACGATGAGCCCGGCCAGATCGCGCAAGCGAAGCTGCCGTGAGATCTCATCCGCCGCCTCCAAATTGGTTTTGAACGCGGTATCCTCGATATGGTGCTCGCGGGTGGCGCGCCCGGAATTGACATCGATCGCAACCAGCGCCTCGGCTTGGTTGAGCACGATGTAGCCGCCGGATCGCAGCTGCACGACCGGCGAGAACATGGCGTCGAGCTGGTTCTCGACGCCGTAGCGCGACAACAGCGGCTGGGTGTCGGTATAGAGCTTCACGTTCTTGGCATGGCTCGGCATGAGCATGCGCATGAATTCCTTGGCCTCGTGATAGCCTTCGCCGCCGGCAACCACGACCTCGTCGATGTCCTTGCCGTAGAGGTCGCGAAGCGAGCGCTTGACCAGCGAGCCTTCCTCGTAAACGAGCTTCGGCGCGGTCGATTTGAGCGTCAGATCGCGCACCGTCTCCCACATCCGCAGCAGATATTCGAAATCGCGTTTGATCTCGATCTTGGTACGGCTGGCGCCGGCTGTGCGCAGGATGACGCCCATGCCTTCCGGCACTTCGAGATCGGCGGCCGCCTCCTTGAGTCGCGCCCGATCTTCCGAATTGGTGATCTTGCGGCTGATGCCGCCGCCGCGCGCGGTGTTCGGCATCAGCACCGAATAGCGCCCGGCGAGCGAAAGGTAGGTCGTCAGCGCTGCGCCTTTGGTGCCGCGCTCTTCTTTGACCACTTGCACCAGCATGACCTGCCGGCGCTTGATGACTTCTTGGATTTTGTATTGCCGGCGATAGCGCGGCGCGCGATCGGGGACCTCTTCCAGTGCGTCGGCGCCGCCGACCGATTCGACGATTTCCTCGGCGGCTTCTTCTTCCTCGCCATTGGCATCAAGCCGGCGCGCCTCCGCGGCAACCGCGCTTTCGCCGTTCTCGGCGGCGGTGGATGAGGGTTCGGCAAGCTCGTCCGATGCGGTTTCGGCGGGAGCGCCCGTCGCCTGACGCGTGAGCCCGGCCTCAACCTCGTCGGCCGAGGCGCCGGCCGCGACTTCCATTGCAGAGTCCGGCATTGAAGAGTCCGGCGCGGGCATTTCGGCGCGCGATGCAATGTCCTCGTCGGTGGGCGCGCCGCTTTGCGGCTCGACATCCATTGGTTCGATGTCAGGCGCAGACGGGGACGGTGAGGCCTGTTCCGCTTCGAGCGCGTCGAGCCGCGCTTCGCCAGCCTCGCTGCGGATCGCTTCGGCGCGACGGGCGGAAGCGGCGCTTTGTCGGCTGCGGCGCGGAACGCGATCGACTTCATCCGCGGCGGCGCGCTGGGCGCGCTCTTCCTCGGCGATCAGAGCCTGCCGGTCGGCAACCGGAATCTGGTAGTAGTCCGGATGAATTTCGCTAAAGGCGAGGAAGCCGTGGCGATTGCCGCCGTAATCGACAAACGCGGCCTGCAGCGACGGCTCGACGCGCGTCACTTTCGCCAGGTAAATGTTGCCTCTTAGCTGTTTGCGGTGCGCAGATTCAAAGTCGAATTCTTCGACGCGATTGCCGCGCAAAACCACCACCCGGGTCTCCTCCGGATGG
>DASZCJ010000259.1:0-2566 GCA_035943155.1 Xanthobacteraceae bacterium
GTATCTGTGGCTGCGGCTGATCGCGCAGCGCGCGTCGTCGAACACTGATCCCGCGACGCCGCTGATCGCGGATGCGAACACGCCGCCAGCGCCGCCCAAGAACATCTGCTGCGTCGGCGACGACGACCAGTCGATCTACGGCTGGCGCGGCGCCGAGGTCGACAACATCCTGCGCTTCGAGCACGATTTTCCCGGCGCCACCGTGATCCGGCTGGAGCGCAATTACCGCTCCACCGGCCATATCCTCGCCGCCGCCTCGCAGCTGATCGCGCACAACGAAGGCCGTCTCGGCAAGACGCTGCGCACCGAGGATGAGCTTGGCGAGAAGGTCACCGTCACCGGCGCCTGGGATTCCGAGGAGGAGGCCCGCGCCATCGGCGAGGAGATCGAACAGTTGCAGCGTGACGGCCACACGCTCAACGAGATCGCCATCCTGGTGCGCGCCTCGTTCCAGATGCGCGAATTCGAAGACCGCTTCGTCACGCTCGGTCTGCCGTACCGCGTTATCGGCGGCCCGCGGTTCTACGAGCGCACTGAGATTCGCGATGCGCTGGCTTATCTGCGCGTGGTCAATTCGCCCGCCGACGATCTCGCCTTCGAGCGCATCGTCAACGTGCCCAAGCGCGGGCTCGGCGACGCCACCGTGCAGCTTCTGCACGAGCACGCCCGCAAGCGCCGCGTGCCGCTCACGCAAGCGGTGCGCGCCATGATCGCCACCGACGAGCTCAAGCCGAAGCCGCGCGGCGCCCTGCGCGGGCTGATCGAGGCGCTCGACCGCTGGCGCGGCCAGCGCGATAGCCTGCCGCATACCGAGCTCGCCGAAATCATCCTCGACGAATCCGGCTACACCGAAATGTGGCAGAAGGACCGTTCCGCCGACGCCGCCGGGCGGCTCGAGAACCTCAAAGAGCTGGTGCGCTCGATGGAGGAGTTCGAAAACCTGCAAGGTTTTCTCGAGCACATCTCGCTGGTGATGGACAACGAGAGCGCCGCCGAGGCCGACGCGGTGAATATTATGACTTTGCATTCGGCCAAGGGCCTGGAATTCGACACCGTGTTTCTGCCCGGCTGGGAAGAGGGCCTGTTTCCGCACCAGCGCACGCTCGACGATTCCGGCCGCGCCGGCCTGGAAGAGGAGCGCCGGCTCGCCCATGTCGGCTTAACGCGCGCGCGCAAGCGGGCGAAGATCTATTTCGCCACCAACCGCCGCATGCACGGCCTGTGGCAGACCAATATTCCGTCGCGCTTTCTCGACGAATTGCCGGAGCCGCATGTCGAAGTCACCGAAGCGCAAGGCGGCGCGTTCGGCGGCTATGGCGGCTACGGCTCGTCGCGCTTCGACGCCGCCACCTCGTTCGGCTCGAATTACGGCACGCCCGGCTGGCAGCGCGCCCAAGCCGCGAAAGAAGCCACGAAAGGCGGGCCGCGCGGCGCCGCTGGTTTTGCCGAGCCCGATGACGCTGCGCACTACGACGCGGACGACGACGAGACACTACGGCACCTCTCCCCGATGGGGAGAGGTCGCGCCGCCGATTCATTCCCTCCCCCCTTGAGGGGGAGGGCCAGGGAGGGGGGTACAGCGGGCCGAGCCCGCCCGCGCATGCCGCTCACCATCGAGGGCGAACTGGTCGCCAAATCGACCGGCACCGTTTCCGCTTTCACGCTCGGCGACCGCGTCTTTCATCAGAAATTCGGCAACGGCAACATCACCGCGATCGACGGCAACAAGCTCACCATCCAGTTCGACCGCGCCGGCGAGAAGCGTGTGGTGGATAGTTTCGTGGAGCGGGTGTGAGGGCCGATGACGACGACGATGTCGACAAAGCGCAAGATCGTTCTCGCCGCTCTCATCATCGTCGTAATCCTTGTTGCGCTGGATATTTATCTCGGCTCGGCTTTTCCAGGCTTTCCGTTCTGCAACGGGCGCGGCCAGTGCCTCTAGGTTTCAAACTGAGACACCACTGGCTTTTCAATCCGGAACTGATTTCGGCGCGCGCGATTTGAACTGACGAGTTTTCGCTTCTGTCGTTCAGGAACCCGTCATGATTCGCAAGCTCGCCTCCGGCAAGTATCGGCTCTATTCGCGCAAGAAAGATCCGAAGACCGGCCGGCGGCGCAATCTCGGCACGTTCAGTAGCCGCGCCGCGGCGGCGAAGCACGAGCGCGCCGTGCAATTTTTCAAGCGGGGTTGAGTTTATTCGTTACGCCGAGCCCCATTTTCCTCTCCCCGCTGCGCGGGGAGAGGTCGGATTGCGGAGCAATCCGGGTGAGGGGGCTTGCCCGCGAGTCTCAAGCAAGCGGTAACGCCCCTTCATCCCGACCTTCTCCCCGCAAGCAGGGAGAAGGAGTGCGTGCTGCGCGAGGGGAGGGGTAAAGAGCGGCAACGATCACGTCACTTTGATAGTGACTTGCTGTTGACATTCGTCACCGTTTCGGATACGAGGGCCGAATCTCGTCCATCTCGGACGCGGCCTGGGAGGCATTCCTAGATCGCGCGGCCGAGTGCGGTGCCCGCGGGCGGACTTGCAACCCGCTCCCGGGCGGCATCGGGCATCAGCCTGCCGGC
>DASZCJ010000260.1:0-8833 GCA_035943155.1 Xanthobacteraceae bacterium
TCGCCGGCCTGCATTGGCACAAGTTCGACCTTCGCTTTGCGCCCAAGCTCTTGCTCTAGGAGCGCGACGACGCGAGGAACTTCGACGGTGCGATTATTACCGATATTGTAGATTCGCCACGGCGCGGCGCTTGTTGCTGGATCCAATTTGCCGTCCGATGGCACTTCGTTCTTTTTTGGTATTTTTGCGATAACGCGCTCGACCGCTTCAACGACGTCATCGACATAGGTGAAATCGCGCCGCATGCGGCCATGATTGAACAACCTGATCGGCTGGCCCTCGACGATAGCCTTGGCGAAGATGTACATCGCCATGTCAGGACGCCCCCACGGACCGTAAACAGTGAAAAATCGCAAACCGGTCGCCGGTAATCCGTAAAGATGGCTGTAAGCGTGCGCCATCAGTTCGTTGGCGTTCTTGGTCGCGGCATAAAGACTGATCGGATGGTCGACATTATCGTGCACCGAAAATGGCAGGTGCGTGTTGGCGCCATAGACCGAGCTCGAAGAGGCAAAGACGAGATGATCGGTTCGACGATGGCGGCAGCCCTCGAGAACGTTGAGAAAGCCGGCGAGATTGGCGTCGAGATAAGCGTGCGGATTTTGCAGGGAGTAGCGAACGCCGGCTTGCGCCGCGAGATGCACCACCGGTCCAAACTTGCCGTCGCGAAAAATACGCTCGACGCTCGCCCGCTCGGCAAGGTCGACTTTGTGGAAGCTGAACGTGTCGAATTTGCCTAGCACCTCGACCCGCGCCTTCTTCAGCGCCGGATCGTAATAGTCGTTCATGCTATCCAGACCGACTACCGCGCGGCCGCGTTCCAGGAGCCGGCGCGCCAAGGCAAATCCGATGAAGCCGGCGGCGCCGGTAATCAAGACGGCATCTTGTGACATCGCACTGTTCTCGGGATTATTCTCGGTCACAGCCGCCATAGCTCGACGGAGTGAGGACATTGCGCGCGATCGAGCTGCGACTTCACATCGAGCACGATGCCACTGCCGTTTTTTAAGAGCTTCGTCACAAGCGGCCAGCCGCCGCGCACGAACGGCTCGTGCGCGACCGCGAATATCACCGCGTCGGCCGGCTGCAGCGCTCCTATGGCCATAAGATCGAGGCCGTATTCGCGCTTGACCTCGTGCGGATCGGCCAGCGGATCATAGACCTGCACCGCGAGGCCGTAGGAATGCAGTTCACCGACGATATCGGCAACTTTGGAGTTGCGGGTGTCGGGCACGTTTTCCTTAAAAGTCATGCCAAGGATGGTGACCGTGGTAGCTCCGTTCTTCCGTTTCAGCAGACGGCGAACGCATTCGCGCGCAATTCTTTGCCCGACGCCGTCGTTGATCTTGCGGCCGGCCAAAATCACCTGCGGTTCGTAACCCGCTTTCTCGGCGCGATAGGTCAAATAATAAGGATCGACGCCGATGCAGTGGCCCCCGACCAGACCGGGAGTGAATTTCTGGAAATTCCATTTGGTGCCGGCCGCGGCAAGTACATCGCCAGTATCGATACCAAGACGTTCGAATAACGCGGAAAGTTCATTCATAAAGGCAATGTTGAGATCGCGCTGCGTGTTCTCGATGACTTTTGCGGCTTCCGCGACCTTGATTGATGGCGCGCGGTGGATTCCCGCCTTGACGACCGCCCCGTATGTCTCGGCAACAATCTGCAAGGTGTTCTCATCCTGTCCAGCGACAACTTTGGTGATCGTTTCGAACCGATGCTCTTTGTCGCCCGGATTGATCCGTTCCGGCGAATAGCCGAGCGTGAAATCACGGCCGCAACGCAACCCCGAAGCCTGCTCCAGGACGGGCGCGCAATCGTCCTCGACCGCGCCCGGATAGACCGTCGATTCGAAGACCACGATATCACCGCGTTTGAGAAAGCGGCCCACCGTTTCCGAGGCGCGGAACACTGCGCCGAGATCGGGGCGCCGCGAGGCATCGATCGGCGTCGGCACCGTAATGATGAAAAAATCCGCGCGGGCCAGGGCCTCCGACTCATACGTATAAACCAGCGTCGGCTGAGCCAGCTCGGACTTTTCAACTTCGTGGGTCCGGTCGAACCCGGCGCACAGTTCCTCGATGCGCTCGCGGTCGATATCGAATCCCACAACTGCCGCGCCGGATCGCGCAAATGCGACCGCCACGGGAAGCCCGACATAGCCGAGGCCGATGACCGCAATATTGCGCTGCTGCACTATCGTCTCGCCTGCTAGTTTTGCAATCGCCCTGCGTCCACCGGCTTTAATCCGCAGCTAGACCTGCGGCTCACTTTCGGCAGGTTTCTGTGATGGTGCAAATAAGTATCCCAACCAAGCCAAGGCGCCAGGGAGCGAAGCGAAAATGCTGCTAAGCCCAAAATACATCGAGAACACCAGCGCACGCTCCGGCGTCAGTCCATAGTTGCCGAACAACGACACCATCGCGAGTTCGCGCAAGCCCCAACCGCCGACGGTGAAGGGAACAAGCGCCACTCCAATCATGACCGCAAAGAGCACGGCGGCATCGGCAGGCGAAAGCGCTAGTCCTTGCGCCCGACCGAGCGACCAGACAGCGGCGATTGTCAGCAGATGAATGACGCAGCCAATGCCAAGGATCGCCGCGGAACGCGATCCGAACACCGCCGATCGAGCGCCACTGAAGAATCGCTCGATCCAGCGGCCATATCGCCAGTTCGACAGTAACGGGCTCAAAGCCGCGCCAAGCAGCAGGCAAATGAGGCCGAGGGCGATGATAACCGCCAGCAAGATCGCAACCCTGCCCCGATCTTGGTCGAACGCGCCAAAGCTCGACGGCAGGAGCAGAATCGTAAGCGTAAATGTGAGCAACAGGCCGATCCCGACGCAGCGATCGATCACCACGCTGATGGTTGCATCGCGCCAATCATTCCCGAAATGCGCAAGAAACCACACCCGCACGCCATCGCCGGCCACCACGGGCAGGATTTGCCCGAAAAACTGTCCGATTGCCGACGCCACGGTGATCCAAAACCACGTCAACTGTTTGCCGCGCATGCTCAGTATTTTGGCGATCTGCAACAGTCGCAGTCCGACGAGCGGGGTCTGAATGATGAGCAGCGAGACGGCCAGCACCGCCCAGGGCGCACGCAAATCGGGAAAAGTCCGCCGCAACTCCGCCATATCGACGTGGCGAAGCAAATACCAGAAGCACGCCAGCGTGACGGCTATCTTGAGAGCAAAGACCGCACTCTGGCTCTTGCTCAGATTGCGCACCGACGGAAGTGCAGTTTCGCGACTCAAATTAGACTCTCCGTTATGGATTCGACCGGGAAGATGAAGTTGTGGAGATCGAAAGAAGCGGCTACTGAAAGCTCGACCTTTTTAACAGAGCGCTCTGCAGATGTGCGGCATTGCTGGCTTTCTGACCGGCGCCTCGGGCGGTTTTGCAAGCCAACTGGCCGAGGTGTCTTCGGCCATGGACGTCTGTCTGCAACACCGCGGACCGGACGATCACGGCGTCTGGATCGACGAGGAATCCGGCGTGGCGCTCGTGCATCGACGCCTCTCTATCCTCGATCTGTCGCCCGCGGGACATCAGCCCATGATCTCGGCCGATGGGCGCTTCATGATTATCTACAACGGCGAAATTTACAGCCATCAGCCGATCGCCGCCGAACTGGCGGCTCGCGGGCACAAGTTCCACGGTCATTCAGACACCGAAGTCATAGTGAACTCATTCGCCGTGAACGGCATCGAGGCAACACTCAAGCGCATGATTGGTATGTTTGCGATTGCGCTGTGGGACCGTCGCGATCGCACACTGACGCTGATCCGCGATCGGCTCGGCATCAAGCCGCTGTATTGGGCAAAATTCGGCAAGCTTTTTCTATTTGGCTCGGAGCTAAAGGCGTTACGCGCGCATCCCGGTTGGACCGCACAGATTGACCGCAACGCGGTAGCCGCGTTCATGCGGCACAATTACATTCCGGCGCCGCATACGGTTTACCAGGGCGTCTACAAGCTCGAACCTGGAACGACACTTACTCTGCCGTGGCAGGGCGAGCCGCAAATCTCGCGCTTTTGGAATGCGCGCACAATCGCGCATGACGGCGCGCTTTCTCCACTCGACGGCAGCGATGCCGAGTTGACGGAGCAGCTGGAGACACTCCTTCAGGACGCCGTCGCGCGGCGCATGATCGCCGATGTGCCGCTTGGCGCATTTTTGTCGGGCGGCGTCGATTCCTCGACCGTCGTCGCTCTGATGCAGCAAGCCGGCCTGGGCAAAGTGAGAACCTTTTCGATCGGCTTCGACATTCCCGGATACAACGAGGCGCCTTATGCGGCCGCGGTGGCAAACCATCTGCGCACCGATCATACCGAGCTCACGGTGACCTCGGGCCAGGCGCTCGATCTCATTCCGCGCCTGCCGGACATCTACGACGAGCCGTTCGCCGATTCCTCGCAAATTCCCACCTATCTCGTTTCGGCCATGACGCGTAAGCACGTGACCGTGGCGCTATCCGGCGACGGCGGCGATGAATTGTTTGGCGGCTACAACCGCTATCAGCTGACCGAACGCTTCTGGCAGGCGCTGTCGTTGATGCCGCGCGCGATGCGCAACGCCGCCGCCGCGGCGCTGACGACGGTGCGACCGGATCGCTGGACCTCGCTTGCGGCAGTGCTGCCTGCGCGGCTACGTCCACCACAAACCGGCGACAAGCTCCACAAGATGGCCGCAGTGCTCAAGCTCGATAATTTCGACGCGCTTTATCGCCGGCTGGTCAGCCATTGGGAACCGTCCGAAGTGGCGTTGTGCGCGCAAGAACCGCCAAGCATCATCAACGACGAAAAAATCGCGCAAGAATTTCCTGACCCGCTGGCGCGCATGCAGTTTCTAGACCTTGTCACCTATTTGCCGGATGACATCTTGACCAAGGTCGATCGCGCCAGCATGGCGGTCGCATTGGAAGCGCGCGTTCCCTTGCTCGATCACCGGGTCGTGGAGTTTTCGTGGCGGCTGCCGCGCAAAGCCAAGATCCGAAACCGCACCACAAAGTGGATCTTGCGGCAAGTGCTGTACCGGCATGTTCCGCCGACACTTATCGAACGGCCGAAAATGGGATTTGGCATTCCCTTGGGCGAATGGCTGCGCGGGCCGTTGCGCGACTGGGCCGAAACTTTGCTAAATGAAAACCGGTTGCGCGATGCCGCATTGCTGGACCCCAAAGTCGTTCGCCGGTTCTGGCAGGAGCACCTCGACGGCAGCCGTAACTGGCAATATCTGCTTTGGGACGTGCTGATGCTGGAAGCTTGGCGCGAGCGATGGGCGTAAACCTTAGAGCATGATCCGGAAAACTCTAGCCCGACTTGATACCGACCGCGCACCAGAACGGCTCCCGACTAGAAAAAATAATATCCTTGAACCCTGCACCCGCGAGCATGCGCTCGATTTCGTTGCGCCGGAATCGCTTTTCCAAGCGCGTGCAGAACCGGTCGTAGGCGTCGGTTCGCATCACATAAAAAGATTTATCGGCATAGTAGGATAGCGGCAGAGCCGACGCCGACCGGCCGTGCTCCGTTAAAAGCCGCGCCAAGCGCGCCAGCGGCCAATAAACCAGCACTGCAATGGTTTGACTAATAGCCAGCCGCAACGGATGCGGCAGGCGGGAAACGACAAATCGCGCGAGATCGGCGACGCGCCAGAGCAGCCGATACCACATTGGACGGTTGTCGAGCGCGTAATAAAGATAAATCAGGAATGGCGCGTTGGGCTTGAGCTTATCGGCGATGGCCGCGATGGCGGCTTGCGTGTCGGGGACGTGATGCAGAACGCCAAG
Source organism: Xanthobacteraceae bacterium (assembly GCA_035943155.1). Lineage (GTDB taxonomy): Bacteria > Pseudomonadota > Alphaproteobacteria > Rhizobiales > Xanthobacteraceae > BOG-931. Next base: position 5,800 of record DASZCJ010000260.1, read on the forward strand.
CGAGAATGCGAAATCGAGCGATCTCGCAGGCAACGGTATATTGGCGACACTATGACAGTGATAACTGACGTTTTTTGCTGAATGTAAATTTTGTTTTGCCACGTCCAGCGCTGCTGGGCTGGGATCGAGCAAATGCAGATGCTGCACGCGCGGTGCAATCAATATCGACCAGCGCCCGCTGCCGCAGCCGACATCGAGGCCGACACCGCCGCCGGTCGGCAAAAGATGCCAGGGAAAAATGCGGAAATAATCGTCGAATATTGCTTGTCGTTGCTGTTGCGAGAGGTGATCGTCATCCTGCCGGAAGCTCGACCATTCGCGCCCGAACCCACGCGCAACCTGCAGGTCGATATTGTTGTCGGCGCTAGCTTGCATAGTGCGGCACTAAAGCGAAATGATTTTAGGTTGAATCGACATTTCTCTTGAACTCATTGTTTTCCGCTTTTCGGGATCATGCTCTAACGGACGACGCACCGACACTCCCCCATCATCCGCCAGGATTTCGGCGAGGGGCCGCGGATCTGGTTCGCACATGGCGCGATAAAGCCTCTCGTAGCGGTCGACGCAGCGCTCAAGCGCAAATCGCTGCTCCACCCGGCGACGTGCCGCGTCGCCGTAGCGGCGGCGAATGTCCGGATCGGAGGCAAGACGCGCTAGCGCGGCCGCCAAAGCGGATGGATCGCGCGGCGGCACCAGAATCCCCGATTCATTATCCACGATCGCATCTAAATTGCCGCCGACCGCGGTTGCGATCACGGCCAAGTTCGCGGCCATCGCCTCCAATAGAGCATTGGAAAAGCCTTCTTGATGCGAGGGCAGAACGAAAATGTCGCCCGCGGCAAGCAGTTGATCGGCCGCCGGCCGCTCGCCGAGCCACCTGATATTGGACGCAAGGTTCCGAGCCGCGGCATGGCGCTTGAGCTCCGCGCCCATGCCGTCATCGCGACCGATGGCAAGAACAAGCCAAGGTTTGGGCATCTGCTCCTTGGGCATCGGCTCTTTCACCAGAGCCAACGCATCGAGAAGATCGCGATGGCCTTTATAGGAAACAAGATTGGCGATGACGGCAATCACCAGCGCGTCTTTCGGGATATCAAGCAATTGCCGGATACGTTCCCGGTCCGCGGCTGTAGTCGGCGGCGGCAGATCGATGCCGTTGTGGATCAGCGCAATTTTGCGCGGGTCGCTAACCTCCGTCGCCAGCTGATCCACCACGGCGCGCGAATTACCGATCAGGCCGTGGGTCCGACGATGCAGAAGAAGTTCGAAGCCGCGCAGCAAAGGATATTTCTCACGGTACACGGTCAAGGACCGTCGGCTCATCAGCCGACGCCTGTGACCTGCCAGTTCCGCCGCTATCGAGCCGTACAGATAAGGCCGCGGCAGGAAAAAATGAATGATGGTCGGCCGCTCACGCTTGAGAAAACGGGCTAGCGCGACGGTCGCGCGCGGCCAATGCAAGAACGCAGCCCGTGGCGGACCGTCGAGGCGAACACCTTGCGCTTGTAGCTCGGCCTCCAGTGGCCCTCCCCGTTCCATCGCGTACAGCGTGATATCGGTGCCGCGCTGCTTGAGTGCCGGCAGAACCCGCGCAAGATGCCGCTCGGCGCCGCCGATATCGAGACGGGATGTAACGATTGTCACACGCGGCGTCGCAGGCACGCGAACCAATCAGGACAGCAAACCGCGCTGCTGCATGAAAAGAATGATGCGGTCAGCTAGGTCGTCGGCGCTGTCGCTGTGCGCATTGAGGGTCAATTCTGGATTGCTTGGCGGCTCATAGGGCGAATCCAACCCGGTGAAGTTTTGTAACTGGCCGCGCCGCGCCTTCTTATAAAGTCCCTTTGGATCGCGCTGCTCGCAAACTTCAAGTGGGGTGTCGACGAATATCTCGATGAACTCGTCCGGTCCGACCAGTTCGCGCGCCATCTCCCGCTCGGCCTGAAATGGCGAGATGAAGGCGACGATCGTGATCAAGCCGGCTTCGACAAAGAGCTTCGCTACTTCGGCCACGCGGCGGATATTCTCAACCCGATCCGCTTCGGTAAAACCGAGATCGCGATTGAGACCATGCCGGACGTTATCACCGTCGAGCACGAACGTGCGCTTGCCTAGCGCGTGAAGCTTCATTTCAAGATTATTTGCGATAGTGGATTTGCCGGCGCCCGATAAACCGGTGAACCAGAGCAATGCCGGTTTGTGACCGCTCAGTTGCGCGCGCGCATTCTTTGTGACCTCGAACGGCTGGAAATAGGTATTAGCGGCCCGGCGAAGGCCGAAGCGAATGAGGCCCGCTGCGACGGTCGCATTGCTATGCCGATCGACCAGGATGAAACCACCGGTAACCTTGTTGTCCTCGTAACGGTCGAAGCCGATCGGCTCAACGGTGGCAACGTTAACAAAGGCGATTTCATTCCGATGCAGTTCTTTAGCGGCTAAATGCTCCAGTCCCCCGGCATCTACGCGATATTTCAATTCAGTCACCATTGCGCCAACCGTCTGCGCGCCGGCTCTGAGCAAATAACTCCGACCGGGAAGAAGCGGCGAATCCGATAGCCAGACAAGATGCGCGGCAAATGCATCGGCGCGCTGCAGGGGCTTTTCTGGTAAAGCGGCAATCCCGGCTGCGGGTCGATCGACCGCCTCGGCTAACAACGTTGTAATGGCGTCGATTGTCGAAGCGCCGCTACGCTCGGCATCGGTTTTTGCCTTGGCAGCCGAATTGAAGAAGTCAAACTCGGTCGCGACTTGGCGCAGTACATCCATCGCTTGCGCGTCCAAGCGATGCGGTTCACTCAGCTGCGACGGCTCGTTCAAGCGATAGGCTCCTTCAGCACGCTGCCACATTGTAGCTTCATCCAGTCGCAATAGGCACCGGTCTGGATCGCCCGCCACCAGCGTTCATTGACGAGATACCAGCGGTGGTGCGACGGAGCCGTCCGCAACTGTAGTTTCAGCGCGAAATCGGAGCTCGTGCGCCAGCTTGTCGGCGCACCGATCATGCCCCAGCCGACCTTTGACGAACGTTATAAGC
>DASZCJ010000261.1:0-1575 GCA_035943155.1 Xanthobacteraceae bacterium
TTATATTCGACCACCCCATACCACACTCCCCTCCGCAGACTTGCGCTGCTCGCTTATGGCACTCCAACGATCATGAGTCCGGTTGTGGCGAATTTTGCAAAAGTAATGGGGAATCGCCTCTGCGCCGAGTGAGGTTCAGACAACCTAAGCGATGCTCAACTCGGTCCGTTTCTGCATCGTTGGAGTGCCATAAGCGAGCAGCGCAAGTCTGCGGAGGGGAGTATGGTATGGGGTGGTCGAATATAAAACTCCAGCTGAGGGGCACACCGGTAAATCGCGATGAACATTAGCGGAGGTGCACTATGAAACGCTTGATTCTGGCTCTCCTCACAGGCGCCGCTTTTGCGGCGTCATCTCCTGCGTACTCGGCAGTCAAGACGATCGTTCTGGTCCACGGTGCCTTCGCCGATGGTTCCGGATGGAAGCCGGTCGCGGATATTCTCGTGAGCCACGGCTATTCCGTTCGGGTTGTCCAGGAGCCCGAGACGGCCTTCGACGCCGACGTGGCTGCGACGCGGCGCGTCCTCGACAAGGCCGGTCCTTGTGTCCTGGTCGGACACAGTTATGGCGGCATGATCATCACCGAGGCGGGAAAGCATCCTGATGTCAAGGCGCTCGTTTACGTGGCGGCCTTCCAGCCTGACGTCGGCGAGAGCGTCGCCGACCTGGGTGACAAGATGCCGCCGGCCAACAAGAGCATCGGGCCGGTCGGCGACGGTTATTTGGCCGTCAACCCTGAAGCGTTTCCGGCCGACTTCGCCGCCGGCGTTCCCAAGCCGGTCGCGGACTTCATGGCGATTTCTCAAGTGCCGATTTTCGGCGAAGCTCTCCACGCGAAGGTCACAGTCGCGAGCTGGAAGGATAAGCCGAGCTACGCCGTGGTTGCAAAACAAGACCGGATGATCAACCCGGAACTGGAGCGGTTCATGGCGAAGCGGGCTCAATCCCAGTCCATCGAACTTGCCGGCCCCCACGCCATTTTTCTTTTGCACCCGCGCGAGGTGGCAGCATTGATCGAAAAGGCGGCTACGGCAGCCAAGTAGGCCATCGTTACAGCAGCCCCAGGAACCGAGCGATGCCTGTCCCACAACCGGTATCGGCGCCGCTCAGCCGCGCCGCGGTTTTCTTGGTTGTCACGATAAATCCGAGGTCTGAGAACGGCGCGGCCGTGCGGTCGTTTTGCGCTGACCTTCCAGGGCTAATTCGCGCGGTGGAATTCCGCGACCTTGAAGCAGGCCTAAGCTGCGTGATGGGAATCGGTTCCGACGCCTGGGACCGCGTGTTCGGAGAGCCGCGGCCGGCCGAGCTCCCCACCCCTTTCGCGAGATCACGTCCGGGCCGCGCCGTGCGGTTTCGACGCCGGGAGACATGCTGTTCCATATCCGTGCGAAGCGGATGGATCTTTGCTTCGAAATGGCGGCGCAGATCATGGCGCGTCTCGGCAACGCGGTGTCCGCGGTCGACGAGCTCCACGGTTTTCGTTACTTCGACGATCGCGACCTCCTAGGCTTCGTCGACGGCACCGAGAATCCCCGCGGCGAAGCGGTGATGAACGCGGCGTTCGTCGGCCAGGAG
>DASZCJ010000262.1:0-3461 GCA_035943155.1 Xanthobacteraceae bacterium
GGCGGTTCCCAAAATTCGTCATCGGCTTTTTTGCCGCTTCCCTGCTCATGAGCGCCTTTACCAGCGGCTTTAGCACCGCGGACTTCAACAGCACGGTACGGCCCAACGTGCTTGCTCCGCTGGTGTCGCTACGCACCTGGACCTTCATCTTGTGCTTTTTGAGCATCGGGCTGACGACGCGGTTTCGCGATCTGCACGTCGTCGGCTGGAACGCATTCTGGACCTTCACGATTGGCGTCGCGGTCAACGTCATCCTCGGTTACTTTTTATCGGTGATCGTCTTTGGCAGTTACTGGGCCGGCATCCACTGACGCCCCGTCATTCGGCGTTGCCCGATGCGCCGCATGCCGGTTCTTTATCGGCACGCCGGCAGCGCTCGAGCGCGCGATTGCGGGCCTCAATATCTTGAGTTCAGCCTATGGCTCGGTGCGCGGCGATACCGGCCTGTGCGATCGGCACGATTTATTTACGACAGCAGCCAGCGCGGCATGTCCTCAGTTTGAAGAAAATCCGTCGATCAAGCCGCGTGGCAGCGTCAGCGCAGAAAATCTTCGACCAACTTAATTGTCGCTGCGGGATTTTCCTCCATCACCCAATGCCCGGAATTGGGGACGACCGCCGTCTGCACATTCGTTGCGGCGGCGCGCATTACCGCCGCCATCATCGGACCGAATGATTTCTCGCCGCCGGCCGCGAGAACCGGCATGGTGAGCATGCCCTTGGCGACGAATGCCTTGTTGTCGGTGGCGTCCTGATCGAAGGCCTTGAACTGCTCGAATCCGGCATGCATGGCGCCGGGCCGCGCATAAAGCTTGGCATAGTGCGCGCGCGATACTTCATCGAATTTCTTCGGATCGGCGGAGAATTCGTTCCAGAACCGATCCAGATAAATTCGCTCGCGGCCCTTCACCAGCCGCTCGGCATCCGGTCCATAAAACGAGAAATGCCACAGCGCATGGCTGCGGATGATATCGTCCCAGGGACCTACACCTGGTAATGGCGCGTCGATAATGACGAATTTCTTCACGCGGTCCGGGTGCTCGGCCGCGAATGCATAGCCGACCATGTTGCCGACATCGTGGGTGACGAGATCGACCTTGTCGATCTTGAACGCATCGAGCACGCCGGCAACGTCTTCGCCTTGAGTCTTCTTGTCGTAACCTCCGGGAGGCCGCGACGACAGGCCACGGCCGCGCAGGTCCGGCACGATCACGGTATGGTCGCGCGAGAGCCGCCCAGCGAGCGGCGCCCACATGTCTCCCGTTTCGCCATAGCCGTGCAGCAGGACGACAGCGGGACCACTGCCGCCGAGGCGCACATAGATCCGCGCGCCATTGGTGGCGATGGTCTCGGTCTTAAATTCGGCCGGGAAAGGCTGGACCGCGGCCGGCGCGGGTGAACTTAGAAAAACCGCGGCCAATACGGCAGCGCCGAATTTAAACATTTGCTGCGTTCCCTCTGCTCACCACGCCGACGAGGCGCGCGTCGCTTTGCTGGATGTCACGGTCGCAGCACGATCTTAGCGGCGGCGGCTCGCCCGGCATCAATATCTTGAAAAGCGCGAGGACCGTCGGCGAGCGGCCGCTGTTCGATCCAGTCGAGCCGCCCGAGGCGCCCGGCGGCGATGGCGTCGAGCGTCTCGCGGAATTCCAGCGGCGTATAACAATATGTGCCGGCGACAATGACCTCCTGCAGCGTGATCTTGCGGACATCAAACCCTTCCGAGCCCGGCAACAAACCAACGTGAATGATCACACCGCCGGGTTTGACCAGGCGCGAGGCTGCGGCGCGCGTCGCGGCGGCGCCGACCGCGTCGATCACGAGGTCCATCGACAGTTTGGCCGGCTGGCCGGCCCCATTGGGTGCGTAGCATTGGAACGGACCGGCACGCGTGGCAGTCTGCCGGCGTGCCAGATTGGGTTCGCCAATGTGAACGTCGGAAGCGCCATGCATCGCCAGGACCAAGGCGCAGGCGAGCCCAATCCCGCCGCCGCCGAGCACCAGGCAACGGTTCGCCGCGATCGGCCGCTGCAACAATCGTGCGGCCAAGTTGACGGCGTGATAGGCCACCGCCAAAGGCTCGGTCAGAGCCGCTTTCGCACTGTCGAGACCATCGGGAATCTTGACGACGTTGCGCTCTGGCACCCGTACCAGTTCGGCAAAGGCGCCGGCCCGTGGCGGCACTGAAAGCAGCTGGCGCGACGGGCAAAGATGCGGGCGGCCCTCGAGGCACCAGTCGCACGCGCCGCAAGGGACCAGCGGGTTGACGGCGACGCGGGCGCCACGATCGGGACCGCTGACGATCGAGCCCGCAGCTTCGTGCCCGAGCACGAGCGGCGGCGGCCGGCGTGAATCGTGGCCGTGATAGGCGTGCATGTCCGAGCCGCAAATCCCAACCGCCTCGACGCGAACCAACACCTCATCGTTGCCGGGCGTGGGTTCGGGCTCTTCGCGGCACAACAGGACGTTCGGCTCCGTATAAACCAGCGCTTTCATGGTCATCGATTTCGTTGCAAATCCGCTCCAGGCGCGATGTTAGCAGGAAGCGCCAGACCACAAAACGCGCCGGCAGCTTGGTGACCGGCGGTCGCAAAATCGAGTGCTTGCGGCTAGAGTAGCGCACAGCAGGATTTTCATGACGATCCGGCCCGACAATTATCTGTCGTCTTCGCCAAAAGTCACCGAGATGCGTGTTGTCCCGGTGGCCGGCCACGACAACATGCTGCTCAATCTATCGGGCGCGCATGCGCCGTTCTTCACGCGCAATATCGTCATTGTTCGCGATAATGCCGGCCATACCGGCGTCGGCGAGGTGCCCGGCGGCGAGCACATACGGCAAACATTGGAGGACGCCCGGCAATTGGTCGTGGGCCGCTCGATCGGTACCCACAACGACATTCTCAACACAATGCGCAAAAGCTTCGCCGATCGCGATACCGGCGGACGCGGATTGCAAACCTTCGATCAGCGCGTGGCCATTCATGCAGTGACCGCGGTCGAGGCGTCGCTGCTTGATCTGTTGGGTCAGTTCCTCGGCGTGCCGGTGGCGGCGCTACTCGGGGAAGGACAACAGCGCAGCGCCGTGAAGATGCTTGGTTACTTGTTCTTTGTCGGCGACCGCAAAAAGACCGATCTGCCTTACCGGGCCGAGCCGACCGCCAAGATCGACTGGTTTCGTCTGCGTCACGATGCGGCTTTGACGACGCAAGCCGTAGTGCGCCTCGCCGAAGCGGCCTATGCGCATTACGGCTTCGAAGATTTCAAATTAAAAGGCGGCGTGCTGCGCGGCGAGCAAGAGATCGAAGCGGTCACCGCACTGGCAGAACATTTTCCGCAAGCGCGGATTACTCTTGATCCAAACGGCGCGTGGCCGCTCGAAGAGGCAATCCAGTTGTGCAGCGGAATGCACGGCGTGCTCGCCTACGCCGAAGATCCTTGCGGCGCCGAGCGCGGCTATTCAG
>DASZCJ010000263.1:0-1725 GCA_035943155.1 Xanthobacteraceae bacterium
CCGGAAGCCCGCGCGCATTTCGTCACCGCTCTGGCGCGTGCGACCCAACAATAGGCCGCTCACCAGCGGCGCCACCCCCACCGCCGATGCCAACCCCACCACCGGTGTCGATGCCAGCCCCACCAATAATGGCGGCGCCAACCCCAATACGGGTAGGGGGGCGGTATCCTCCCCAATAAGGGTACGGGTAGGGGCGGCGCCATCCCCAATAACCGGGGCGCCAATGGCAGCCCCAAGGGCCGCAAATCAGCACTGTCTTTTCGACGGAATCCGCCACTCCGCCGGCAAGACTGAGCTGGCCCGGCGTTACAACGGGCATTGCCGTAGCGTTTCTCGTGGGAGTTCCAATCGAGAGCACCGCCGCGATTGTGGCAGCCGCGACGATCGATCTACGCATGCATTTTCCTCCTATAACCAAGGGCAAATCGGATGGGTGCGTCGGCGATACGCACCTATTGCAACGCGTCAGGGTTGCAAATCGTCGCCGCTGCTAGAGCTACCGCGGCGAAAACCCTTTCCCTAGCCGTACCGCCGTTCATCACTTGTTCGGCAGGGGCAACCGCGCTAGCCCTGATCTACGATGAACAAGAAAGTGATTCCGCCGCAGCCGAGCGGGGTCCATGAAATCCCGCTGCGCGAGGCGCTTGAGGAGCGCTATCTCGCTTACGCGCTTTCCACGATTATGCATCGCGCGCTGCCGGATGCGCGCGACGGGCTCAAACCCGTGCATCGGCGCATCCTCTATGGCATGCGCCTTCTGCGCCTCGATCCGGGCGCACAATTTAAAAAATCGGCCAAGATCGTCGGCGACGTCATGGGTAATTTCCATCCCCATGGCGATCAGGCGATTTATGACGCGCTGGTGCGGCTCGCGCAGGATTTCTCCTCGCGCTATCCGCTGGTCGACGGTCAGGGCAATTTCGGCAATATCGACGGCGATAATGCCGCCGCCTATCGTTACACCGAGGCGCGGCTCACTGAGGTCGCGCGGCTTTTGCTCGATGGCATTGACGAAGACGCCGTCGACTTCCGGCCGAGCTATGACGGGGTGATGGACGAGCCGGCCGTGCTGCCGGCGGCGTTCCCCAATCTATTGGCCAATGGAGCGCAGGGCATCGCGGTCGGTATGGCGACCTCGATCCCGCCGCATAACGTCGCCGAATTGTGCGATGCAGCGCTTTATCTGATCGAACAACCCAAAGCGCGTACGCGCACGCTGCTCAAATTCGTGCTCGGACCGGATTTTCCGACCGGCGGTCTTGTCGTCGATCCCCCCGAGGCGATCGCCGAGGCCTATGCGACCGGCCGCGGCTCGTTCCGCGTGCGGGCGCGCTGGAAAACCGAGGAGACCGGGCGCGGTACCTATCAGATTGTGGTCACCGAAATCCCCTGGCAGGTGCAGAAAATGCGCCTGGTCGAGCGCATTGCCGAATTGATCAATGAGCGGAAATTGCCGCTGCTTGCCGACATGCGCGATGAATCCGCAGAAGACGTGCGCCTCGTGCTTGAGCCGCGCTCGCGCTCTGTCGATCCGGCGCTGCTGATGGAAAGCCTGTTCAAGCTCACCGAACTCGAAAGCCGCGTGCCGCTCAACATGAATGTCCTGCTGCGCGGCCGCATTCCTAAAGTGGTCGGCTTGGCGGAGGTGCTCGGTGAGTGGTTGACGCACCGGCGCGAAGTTCTGCTGCGGCGCTCGCGGCATCGGCTCGCCCAGATCGAGCACCG
>DASZCJ010000264.1:0-2679 GCA_035943155.1 Xanthobacteraceae bacterium
GAGCTCTTTGACGTAATCGAGAAAAATAGGGCGGAAGTGGAAAAGGTCATCCGACCCGTTCTCATGTTTTCCTCCAAGGCTCGTCGAAGTTGGCGAGCCTTTCTTTGCGCCGCCACACTACATTCGGCTGCTCCAAGCACCAATGCCGATCGGGCAGAATATGAGCGAGCAAGCGGAAAAGTTTCTGGCTCAATGGGAATTTGAGCATATAGCTGACAGCGATATTGCGGCGCGCGCGGATCGTGAGGACCAAGCGCGGCGCTTGGCATTGCGGTGTCGAGAAGATGCAGCCAAAGCAGGGATCAGTAGCCAGGATTTGGAAGCTGCTGCTGAGGGGAATTTGATTGGCAACATGCTTCGAGCGTTGGATGCTGCCGAGTTTCGGCAGATGTACCGCGACCAGTTGGCTGACCAAGAAGATTGAGGTTCTTCGACAGATCAGGGCGGCGGGAAGCGACGAGGGACCGAACGGCGTACCTGCATCGGGAAGAGGTCTGGATGGCGAGCATGAAGAAAGAAGAGGCGAGACGAGCGGTCCTTAGCGAATACGACAGATGGGCAAAAAAGCACCCCAACGACGCCAGCGTGATGGGCGGCTTTCTCTTCTTCCGATACTTACAGAAAGAGAGGTCGGACCTTCTCGATTTCCGCTCGGTTGGGGACAAGTGGCAAATCGTTCACGGCTGGCTTCGGGATCGATTGGAAGATTAGGCTCACGCATCCGAACAAGGTAAAAGGCGCTTTTTCCCAGCATGCGGCTCCCGTCGCCCGATAATCCATTTTATCAAATTTTATCAAATTATGTTATGAGGATCGCTCGCGTCGGTCGCATCCGATCACGCGATGGGGGGTCTCATGCACGGGCGCTTGAACGATGCCGCGCAGCTCGGCGGTGGGAGGCGAAGGCATTTGCGGAAAAATTTGTCCGCACTTGGCTTCATCCGCCTTCGCTTTGCGGGCTTGCGCGCGCGAGCCCAAGCACTGCGGCTGTCTACCCCTGCTGCCATTGTGATGCTCTTGGCCACGATCGTGCTGATGGCCGTGACCACCACGCCTCCTGCTGCCGCAGCCAGGCAGGCGCACCCCGCGCAACCCATGGAAGCGGACGCCCCACGCGAGGCAGGCAAGCCGATTATGGCAATCGTGTCGATCAAGACCCAGCAGGTGACCTTCTACGACGCCGACGGCTGGATCTACCGCGCACCGGTATCGACCGGCACGACTGGACGCGAGACGCCAGCCGGCGTCTTCGCCGTTCTGGAGAAGAACAAGGATCACCACTCGAGCCTCTATGACGATGCCTGGATGCCGAACATGCTGCGCATCACCTGGAATGGCCTCGCACTGCATGGCGGCCCCTTGCCCGGCTACGCGGCCTCGCACGGCTGCGTGCGGATGCCTTACGATTTCGCTGAGAAGGTGTTCGATAAGGTGCCGATGGGAATGCGGGTGCTCATCTCGCCGAGCGACGTGGAGCCTGTTGAGTTTTCCTCTTCGTCGCTGTTCATGCCCAATCGAGAGACGATCGCCGCTATGCCGGCGAAGGCCGTGGCGCTCGCCCGCGAAGCGGACGAGGCCACCAAGGCGGCGGCCATTGCGAAGACCGCTCTCGGGTCCGCAAAACGTGGGGCGGCCGCGGCTCTGGCGACGGTGCGCAAGCTCGAATATTTCAAGAAGCACGCTGACGGCGAACTCGCCGACGCCGAGAAGGTGCTCGCAGCCGCCAGGACGGACGCAGCCAAGGCCGCGGCTGAGAACGTGAAGCAGAAGGCGACCGCCAAAATCGAGGAGCTGAGCACGCAGCTCGACGCCGCCATGGCGGACGAAAGGACGACGCAGAACGCCGTCGCGGCCGCCGAAGCAATCGCCAAGACGACCGAGGCCAAGCGGATCGAGGCCGACAAAGCCGCGAATGACGCAAAGCTCGCACTCGAGCCGGTCTCAGTCTACATCAGCCGGGCGACGCAGAAGCTTTACGTGCGGCGCGACACGCATATGCGGGCGCCGGACGGGGGCGAGATGTACGACACAACCATCGAACTCCCGGTCACCATCAAAGACCCCGACAAGCCGATCGGCACGCACATCTTCACGGTGGTAGCGCGCACCGACGCCGCCTTGCGCTGGACCGAAGTCACGATCGACAACGGCGACGATGCCAAGGACGCGCTCGACCGCATCACCTTGCCGCAGGAGATACTCGATCGCATCGCGCCCACTGCAACGCCGCGGTCGTCGATCATCATCTCGGACGAGCCCATGAGCAGTGAAACCAACTATCGCACGGAGTTCGTCGTGGTGCTCAACGACCAGCCGCAGGGCGGCTTCGCAAATCGCGCGCGCTCGCCCGGCATGCGCTTCGCGCGCCGCGATGGCTTCGGCTTCAATCGCTTGGGCGATTGGTTCTTTGGCGATAGTCGGCCGCCCCGCGGCCAGTCCTATGGTAGGCGGCAGGGCTGGGGGTGGTGGGGGAGCTATTAGCCAGCGCGTTCCCGCCGCCAATCGAGCCGATACTGGTGACCGGGAAAAGGCGTACTGGAGAAGATCAACGTGAATCCGTTCTCCGCGTTGGGGATGTCAGCAACTACACGATCAATCCAGGTGTCGGCTCCGGAGACGAAGGGCTCTTGCACCAATCCGACGCGAGCATCATCGAAGACCCACATGCCGTGGTGCTTG
>DASZCJ010000265.1:0-11510 GCA_035943155.1 Xanthobacteraceae bacterium
ATCATGCTGTCGGCGGTATTGATCGCCTTGTACAGCGCGGCGCCCGGAAGTCCCGCCACCACAAGCCAGAAAACCGGCGCAACGATGCCATCGGAGAAATTCTCCGCCAGGCTTTCGATTGCTGCGCTCGCAATTCCGGCACGATCGAGTCGAGCAGTATCGCGGCCCACAATGTGCGATACTGCCTTGCGGCCGGCGTCGAGATCTTGCAACTCAAGCGCGGAGGCGACATTGGCGACATACCGGTGCAGGCTGCGTTGGGCGATCAGCGCGCTCGCGAGCACGGCGACTGGAACAATGCCGAACGGCAGGCGGAGTAGTTGCCATTGCACGACGAACGTGATTGCGCCAACGACGCCGAGCGCGGTCGCGACCGCTAAGATTCCCGCAAGTCGCCGCAGAACCGGCGTCATATCGCGGTTAAACAGCCGGTCGAGGCCACCGATCAAAGCGCCGATCCAGGTCACTGGATGGCCGACGATGCGCACCAGCCGTTCGGGATAACCGATGCAGAGCTCGATCAGCATGGCGAAAAGCGCAAGTGCGGCCGACATGATGTTCTCTGACGGTCCTGATCAGTCGCTCTCGCATGGCGGCGACCTCGCCGCTGCTCGGCGCTTGTTTGCTGACGCTCCCGAACCTTTCCTCGACCTTTCGACCGGGATCAATCCCCATTCTTATCGACTGCCGCAACTGCCGATCGATCTGTTCGCGCGACTGCCCGAAACCGAAGCGCTCGCCGCGGCCAAGGCCGCCGCGGCGCAAGCCTATGGCGCGCCCTCGGCAGCACATGTCGTGGCCGCGCCAGGAACGCAAATTCTCTTGCCGCTTGTCGCCGCTTTGGTTCGTCCGGGACGCGCCACCGTGGTCGCGCCGACCTATGGCGAACACGTACGCGCCGCGACGCTAGCCGGCCATGATGTTATCGAGGTTGCCGATCTCGATGCCGCCCCGGCGGCGAGCCTTGTCATTGTAACCAATCCAAACAATCCGGACGGCAGGCTGTTCGACAAGAACACTCTGATGATGCTGGCAAAGCGGTTGGAATCGCGCGGCGGGCTTCTCATCGTCGACGAAGCCTTCATGGACGTCGGTCCGCGCGACGCCAGTCTCGCAGGCGAGGTCGGACGCAGGGCAATCGTCATATTACGATCGTTCGGAAAATTTTTCGGGCTTGCCGGTATCCGGCTCGGCTTCGCACTGGCGGCGCCGTATTTGGCAGCGCGGCTCGCGGCGCAGCTGGGTCCTTGGGCGGTTTCTGGCCCGGCATTGGCGATCGCTGGGAGGGCGCTGACCGATCGCGCTTGGATGGAACGGGCGCGCTGCCAGCTTACGGAAGAAATCATTCGGCTCGATGACATTCTCGCCGACAGCGGACTGGAGATTGTCGGCGGCACGCCGCTGTTTCGCCTGGTGCGCACAGCGGCGGCGCTGGAACTTTTCCATCACCTCGGCCATGCCGGAATACTTGTCCGCATGTTCCCGGCGCACCCTTCCTGGTTGCGCTTCGGCCTGCCGGCTGCGGAGCAAGATTGGGATCGGTTGCAGATTGCAATGGCCGCCTATGCCAACAGGCACTAGCCTTTAATCGTGAACATGCGCGTCAATCGCCAAATCGAGGAAGTCGCGTCAGCGCCGCAACAGACCGGCTTCGATGCGACGTTTCGCGCACGGCTGCGCGATCTTTTAGTTTGGCGGCGGGATGTCCGGCGTTTCCGGCGCGATGCGCTACCGGATGACGCGCTGGAATCGTTGATCGAACTTGCGTGTCTTGCGCCTTCAGTCGGTTTGAGTCAGCCGTGGCGCTTTGTCATTGTCGAGGATCGCGTGCTGCGCGCGGCTATTCGCGAGAATTTTGTGGCGTGCAACGCCCAGGCGCTGGTGGCGCAGGCGCCGCAACGTGCCGAACTTTATGCGCGATTAAAGCTCGCCGGACTGGACGAGGCGCCCGTGCATTTCGCGGTTTTCGCCGATCGCACAACGACGCAAGGCCACGACCTCGGCCGCCGGACGATGCCGGAAATGATCGATTATTCGGCCGTCACTGCTGTGCATACGATCTGGCTTGCGGCGCGCGCCCAGGGTATCGGCTTGGGCTGGATTTCAATCCTCGATCCGGCGGCGATGACCGCAATTCTCGACGTGCCGGCGGCGTGGAAATTCATCGGCTATTTCTGTCTCGGCTACCCGGAGGCCGAGGCTACGATTCCCGAGCTCGAACAAGCGGGCTGGGAGCAGCGAGGTCCGGTAGCCTCGATCATTATCCGTCGTTAGCACGTCCACCGTTAGCGCATCGCGCTCGGCGGTCTCGCTGTTTTTTCCTGATGGCCCGATGCCGTGAGCGGCAAGTGGGGTTTGGCCGTACCAGGAAGATAGCGGGTGGCGACGACCGGATCGAGTTGCCGCACCGCGTTGTCGGGCAGTCGGCGCCAGATCTCATCGCGGCCGAACAAAGCGATGCCGAGATAACCGCGCACGGTCAGCGTCTCGCCGTCGGGACTGACCCGCATCATCGCGCTGTAAATGTTGCCGTCCCGCGGATCGAGGATATTGCCGCCCTGGTAAACTAAGCCCTCGCGCTGCATCTCCCTGATCAACGGCAGCCCGAGCAGCGGCTGGTTTTTGCGGTCGTCGCGGCAGCTCGAACAGATCGGATTTTTCGGATCGTCCGGCCGGGGAAAAAGCTTGGCGATCACGCCTTCATAAAGGCCGCCGTGCTCGACGAATAGGAACCAGCCGACCGTCTGGCCGGTTTGCTCGTCCACTTTTTGCCACAAGCCTGTCGCGGCTGGCTGCTCCGGGACGGCCGATTGTGGGGCCGATATCGCCAGAGAACCGGTAAAAAAACTCGCCGCCAATGCGGTCACGACCTTTGCCGATTGCAACACCAACGGAACCCTCCATTGGAATTTGAACTCTGCGCCGGCCGGATAGATCGTTTGACAATGCGGTGATTTCACGACGCCCGATCGTGCCGCGGCATTGGATGCTCTCGCGTTATTTTTGTCAGGCGGGCCAACAATCGCTTGATCCAGGCGTTGCCGGTGTTATTGGGGGAACTCCCAAGCCGTGACCGCCGGCCCGGCGTGCTCGCGATTTCTCGACAGTTTTGTGACCCGCGATTTGTGACTGGGATTTTGTGACTGCAGTCTCCGACAACTGGCTTAAAGCATGCGCGTATTCGTCCCAATTTCGGTTGGCGGCTGGACCCGTTTGTTCAGTCGATGGGATATTCTCGCCGTTCTTCTGATCCTCGGCCTTCTGGTTTTTCTCGGTGAAGCAAGTCGGAATCTTTTCGAGCCGCTCGCCGAATTGCAACGCCAGCCGCCCTCGCTCGATCCGCGCAATCTGCCTGAATACGCCGCGCGCACCACGTTGCGCATGCTAATCGCCATGGTGCTGTCGCTTTTTTTCACCTTCACCTATGCGACGCTCGCGGCAAAAAGCAGGCCCGCCGAACGGTTGCTCGTGCCGCTTCTCGATATTCTGCAATCGGTACCGATTCTCGGCTTCATTTCGGTCACCGTCGTCTTTTTCATGAGCCTAGCGCCCGGACGCGTATTGGGCGCGGAGTTTGCCGCCATTTTTGCGATTTTCACCAGCCAAGCCTGGAACATGGCGTTCAGCTTTTACCAGTCGTTGCGCACGGTGCCGACCGAACTCGAAGAAGCGGCGCGCAATTTTCGGCTCAGCGCGTGGATGAGGTTCTGGCGCCTCGACGTTCCCTTTGCCATGCCGCAGCTCATCTGGAACATGATGATGTCGATGTCCGGCAGCTGGTTCTTCGTCGTCGCCTCGGAGGCGATCAGCGTCGGAAATACGACGGTGACGTTGCCGGGCATCGGCTCGTACATTGCGCTCGCCATCGAGCGTCGCAATCTCGCCGCGGTGTGCTGGGCAATCGGCACCATGCTGGTCGTGATCCTGATCTACGATCAGGTCCTGTTCCGGCCGCTGGTGGCGTGGGCCGACCGCTTCCGCTTCGAGCAGGAACCTGGCGTGCCGCCGCCGCAATCCTGGGTGTTCGATGTGTTGCGCCGCTCGCGTATCATCGAACGGCTAACGCAGCCGGTCGCCGGCTTGTGGCGCCTATCGTTGCGCCGGCAAAAAAATGACAAGGCGCCAGCCGGCGCACTGGCGAAGCGAGCCGGCCGGAGCTTGGCCTTACTATCCGCTGCGGTCGTCTTTGTTTTGGCGGCAATGACGTTGTGGCAAGTGGCGCAATTCGCGGTCGAGGGTCTCGCGCTGCGCGATGTCGGCATCACTATGGTCCTTGGCTTTGCCACGCTCGCGCGCGTTATTGTGCTTATCGCGATTGCGACCCTGATCTGGGTGCCGATCGGGGTGTGGGTCGGAACGCGGCCGCGCGTTGCCAATTTCGTGCAGCCGATAGCGCAATTCCTTGCGGCATTCCCGGCCAACCTCCTGTTTCCGATTGTGGTCTCGGGCATCGTCGCTTGGCAGCTCAATCCGAATATTTGGCTCAGCCCGCTGATGATTCTCGGCACACAGTGGTACATCCTGTTCAATGTCATCGCCGGCGCAGCGGCGATCCCGGCCGAGCTGCGTTCGGTCGCGGTCAATTTGCGTGTGCGCGGCTGGTTGTGGTGGCGCCGTGTCGCGCTGCCCGCGGTGCTGCCCTATTATGTGACGGGCGCGATCACCGCATCGGGCGGGTCGTGGAACGCGAGCATCGTCGCGGAGGTCGCGTCCTGGGGCGATCAGCATCTGCGCGCCGATGGACTGGGCGCCTATATTGCCGAACAGACCGATGCCGGCGATTTTCACCGCATCGTGCTCGGCATCGCGGTGATGAGCCTGTTCGTTGTCGTGATCAATCGCGTGTTCTGGCGACCGCTTTACCGCTATGCCGAACGCAAATTCCGTCTGGGATGAGGCTTTAGATGAGCGGAGCTCTGCTTGATGTCCACGAATTGCGCCAATCTTTTCCCCGCGCCGACGGCGGCGAACATCTGGTGCTCGACGGCGTCGAGCTTTCGCTGGTGCAGGGACAGATCGTCGGCCTGCTCGGGCGTACCGGTTCAGGCAAATCGACGCTGTTGCGCCTGATTGCCGGCTTGGCGCAGCCGTCGGGGGGAACGGTTACTTATCTTGGCGAGCGCGTGATCGGGCCGGCGCCGGGCATCGCGATGGTATTTCAGTCGTTCGCGCTGTTCCCCTGGCTGACGGTACTGGAGAACGTGCAACTGGGATTGGAAGCGCTCGGGCTGCCCGACTCGGAGATCCGCAAGCGCGCGCTCGCCGCCATCGATCTGATCGGGCTCGATGGCTACGAGTCGGCTTTTCCGCGCGAATTGTCGGGCGGCATGCGCCAGCGCGTCGGTTTTGCGCGCGCGCTGGTCGTGCATCCCAACATCCTGCTCATGGACGAACCGTTTTCCGCGCTCGACGTGCTCACCGCCGAAACGCTGCGAACGGATTTCCTCGAACTGTGGGGCGACGGCAAGCTGCCGATCAAAGGCGTCATTCTGGTCACCCACAATATCGAGGAGGCGGTCTTGCTGTGCGACCGCATCCTTTTGTTCTCCACCAATCCGGGCCGCATCATCAGCGAAATCGCCGTTGATCTGAAGCAACCGCGCAACCGGCTCGATCCGCAGTTTCGCGACCTGGTCGAGAAAATTTACGTGGCGATGACCGCGCCCACGCCGACGCCGATCGGCACGCGCTTGCCGGCCGCGACAATGAATACCGTGCTGCCGCGCGTCTCCGCCAATCTGTTCGCCGGCCTCATCGAAACATTGGCCGCTGCACCCTATAACGGCCGCGCCGACTTGCCGGTGATCGCCGACGAGCTGCACCTTGAAGTCGACGACCTGTTTCCGGTGGCCGACGCGCTGCAACTCTTACGCCTCGCCGAAATCGAAGGCGGCGACATCAAGCTCACCGATACCGGCAAGCAATTTGCGGAAATGGGCACCGACGACCGCAAGCGCTTGTTCCAGCGGCAACTGTTAAATTGCGTGCCGCTCGCCGCGCATATCCGCCACGTCCTGCAAGAGCGCGCCAACCATATGGCGCCGAAGAGCCGCTTTTTCGACGAGCTCGAAGATCACATGAGCGCCGAGGATGTCGATTTGACGCTGCGCGCCGTGATCGGCTGGGGACGCTATGGCGAGGTCTTCGCCTATGACGATGATTCCGGAACGTTCAGCTTGGAAAACCCGACATAACGTTTTAACCCGGCGGCGGCAGAAAATTCACTTCGTGCTTGGCCGATATGGCAACGACGTCCTCGGGCTTTTGTTCTTTCATCGAATGGATTGCCCAAAACAAATCATAGAGCTTGCGCGTTGGCGACACCCAGAAAAAACATTTCACCGGCTGGTCTGATTTGTTGAAAATGCCGTGCGGCTGACCCATTGGCAATCGGATCAGATCGCCCGGCGTCGCGATCGCCTCCTTGCCGTCGAGCAGAAGATCGAGCCGGCCCTCGAACAGATAGATGAATTCGTCCTGCGTCGGATGGATGTGCGGCGGCACGAATGTGCCGGGTGGAAAGGTCGCGTGCCAGGAGAACGAGCTCTCGCTCAGCGACTTCGGCACGTAGGTCTGGCCGAGAATATTCCAGGCAATGCCGTCAATGCCGGCGCCGGGTTTGGTTATTCCCGCTGTCAGTTTTTGCATGCGGTGTTCTCCGTTGCAGCTTTCTGTTTGAGCGTGATCTTTTCGCACCGCGGTCAGGCTGCGCTGCGCCGGCCGCTGGTGGCAACAGCGAGCAGAGCCCGTTCGGTAATGGTATCGGCAAGGGTGGGATTGCGCCGCGCGTCCAGCACTGCATCGGCCAATTGCGCCATGGCGGTCGCAAGCCGTGCCGCGCTCCACGCCTTGAGCGCCGCTTCGACCAACGGACGGCGGCGAAACGGCACCGGCGGCTGCACGGCATCGAGTGAAAATCCTCGGCCCGCTTCGATGGCAAACCGCCATTTGTGCAGCTGTGCGAGTTGACGCTGCGCATTGAACAAGATCGATCCGGCCGCCGTCCCGGCAACCCGCGCCTTGGCGAGCTGTGTCTCGAGTTCGCCGGGCTTGCCGGCGAACGCGGCGTCGACGATGTCTTCGATCGCCAGCGCCGAAGCGTCGGAAACCACAGCGGCGACGTCCTCGACGCCGACTTGATCGCGGCCGCGCGCGTAGATCGCAAGCTTCTGAATTTCGCTGCGCGAGGCGGCTCGGTCGCCGCCGAGGAGCGGGATTAGCACCGCGCGCGCGTCCGGCGTAAGCGACAACCCCGCCGCGCGCATCTCCTCATCGATCAGCCGGGCGCGATCTCTTTCACTGTCGGCATAGCATGGCAGCGCCGTGGCATTCTTGGCGCGCTCGCAAAGGGCGCGCAGCGGCGCATTGCGGCGCAAGTCGCCGGCCTCGATCACCACGCGGCACGCGGGCGTGGCGCCGGCGAATAGCGGATCGCCGAGCAGCGATTCGACCGCGAGGGCGATATTGCGGCTGCCGGCCTTGACCCACACTGCGCGGCGGCCGCCGAACAGCGGCATGGTCAGCGCTTCCTCGGTCAGGCGCGACGGTTCGGCGGTCAGCTCCTCGCCGTCGAGCCGCGCCAGCGCGAACGGATCGTTTGGGTCGTCCACCGATGCCGCGAGGATCGCTCGGACGCGTTCGCCGACCAGGCCGGCGTCCGGCCCGAATACCAGAACGACGCGCCGCGCCGGATCGGGCCGCGCGACAAACGCATCGACATCGGCAGCTTTGATGGCGACCATGGTTCTTTGAATTGGGGTCTTTAAGATTGGCCTTTAAATTGGGATCTTTGAATTCGAAAATTAAATTCGATGGCGCTCAGGTACCGGCGACGAAATATGAAGCAAGCCGGTTGCGGATCGCCTCGGCGACGACTTTGGCGGCACGGTCTTGCGCGTCAAGCTGCGCGCGCTGCTTGGCGAAGCGCTGCTGCGGGCCGGGAATATCGTAGCCGACATGGGCGAATGTGCTGTCCTTGAGCACAATTTTGCCGGTGGCGATTTCCACGAGCTGATAGGTCGCGCTCAAGCCGCCGATTTCCTCAGTCGGGCGGCCGCTGACTGGGTCGATCGTCATCGTTATATCGATCGGCGACAACGCAACTTCGAGCCGATGCGTCGGCGCCACGACTCCGGCGGCGCCGTTGAGATCGTATTGCAGGGCGTTGTGCGTAGCGACGGCAATGCGCGCCTGCGGCGTTCCTTGCTGCGCCCGGATCGGCGCGATCAACACCTCGGCGAGCCTGTCGCGAATGCTTTCGTTGCCGAGCGATGGATTGCGGCCATAGAGCGGCTCGAAACAGCCAGCGACGAGGCCGGCAGCAGCCAGCACGACGCCGAGCCGCGCCATTGCGCGAATGATCTCGCTGCGTTCACGCCACCACATTGACGATCCGTTGCGGCACGATGATCACCCTTTTCGGCCGCCTGCCCTCGAGTGCCCGTTGTACCGCATCGAGCGCCAGCACGGCATTCTCGATATCGGCGTTGCCGGCATCGCGCGCCACGGTGACATCCGCGCGCTTTTTGCCGTTGATCTGGACTGGCAGCGTCAGCGTCTCCTCGATCAAGAGCTCGGCTTCGACTTCCGGCCACGGCGCTTGCGCGACCAGCGCGTCGTGGCCCAGCAGCGCCCAGCATTCCTCGGCAAGATGCGGCATCATGGGATGAAATAATCGCACGAGAATATTAACCGCTTCGCGCATCGCCCAGCGCAAATCCGGCGTCGCCACGCTGCCCGTCTGCGGCCCCCCAGCGGCAGTACCAGCCGTCCCATTTTGTGCCCCGTTTTGCGCCCCCAAATCGCCGATTATCGTATTGAGCGCATTGGCGAATTCATAGATATGCGCGACACAAACATTGAAGTGCAGCTTTTCGATGTCATCGGTGACCCGTGCCAAGGCCCGGTGCGCTGCCTTGCGCAGCGCAAGCGCCTGGGCGGAGAACCGCGCCGGGCGCTCGGCGGGCGCGCCTTGCGCCAATTCCGCCGCCTCGCCGACTAGCCGCCACAGCCGCTGGACGAAACGCCACGCGCCTTGCACGCCTTTCTCGGTCCAGTTGACGTCGCGCTCCGGCGGCGAATCCGACAGCATGAACCAGCGCGCGACGTCGGCGCCATAAGCCTCGATGATGTCGTCGGGATCGACCGTGTTGCGCTTCGACTTCGACATTTTCTCGATTGCGCCGATCTCGACCGCTTCGCCGGTCGCGATAAGGCGCGCGCGTCGCGCGTCGCCGTCGGCTTCGACTTTCACTTCCGCCGGCGCTGCCCAGTCGCCGTTCGGCAGGCGATAGGTCTCGTGCACCACCATGCCTTGGGTGAACAATCCGGCGAACGGCTCATCGAGGCCGACATGGCCGGTCGCTTTCATGGCGCGGGTGAAGAAGCGGCTATAGAGCAGATGCAGAATCGCATGCTCGATGCCGCCGATATATTGGTCGACCGGCATCCAGGCATCGACCATGGGACGATCGGTCGGCGCGTTGGCGATCCACGGATCGGTGAAGCGCTCGAAATACCAGGACGAGTCGACAAACGTGTCCATGGTGTCGGTTTCGCGGCGCGCCGGCTTGCCGCATTGCGGGCAGGCGACGTGCTTCCAGGTCGGATGATGGTCGAGCGGATTGCCGGGCCGGTCGAAGGTGACGTCCTCCGGCAGCGTCATCGGTAAATCCTTTTCCGGCACCGGCACCGCGCCGCAGATGTCGCAATGGATGATCGGGATCGGACAGCCCCAATAACGCTGCCGCGAAATGCCCCAATCGCGCAGCCGGTAATTCACCTGACGCTCGGCGACCGGACGGTTATGGAAACGTTCTTTCTCGAGCCGCCGCGCGACTTCTTCCTTGGCCTGGGCAGACGTCATGCCGTCGAGGAAGCGCGAATTGATCATCGTGCCGTCGCCCTCGTAAGCCGTGTCGGCGATGACGAAGGTTTTCGGATCGACGCCGGGCGGGCACACCACCGGCACATTGCCGAGTCCGTATTTGTTGACGAAATCGAGGTCGCGCTGGTCGTGCGCCGGACAGCCGAAGATGGCGCCGGTGCCGTATTCCATGACGATGAAGTTTGCGACATAGACCGGCAGCTGCCACGACGGATCGAACGGATGAACGGCGCGAATGCCGGTGTCGAAGCCGAGCTTCTCGGCGGTCTCGATCTCCGCCTGTGAGGTGCCGCGCTGCCGGCATTGCTCGATAAATGCGCGTAAGTCTAAATTGTTGCTCGCCGCCGCCGCGGCCAGCGGATGGTCCGGCGCCACCGCCATGAATTTCGCGCCGAACAAAGTGTCCGGCCGCGTGGTGAAGACTTCAAGCTCGGCTTCGTCCTTTGGCGCGGTCGCGGGATCGAGCGTAAAGCGGACCAGTAATCCTTCCGAACGGCCGATCCAGTTTTTCTGCATCAGCCGCACTTTCTCCGGCCAGCGCTCGAGCTGGTCGAGCGCCTCGAGCAAAGGCGCGGCGAATTTGGTGATGGCGAAGAACCATTGCGTCAGCTCGCGCGCTTCGACCAAAGCGCCGGAGCGCCAGCCACGTCCGTCGATCACCTGTTCATTGGCCAGCACGGTCTGATCGACCGGATCCCAGTTCACCTTCGACTTTTTGCGCTCGACCAGGCCGGCGCGCAGGAAGTCGAGAAACATTTTCTGCTGGTGCTTGTAATAGGCCGGATCGCAGGTTGCGATTTCGCGGCTCCAGTCGAGCGACAGCCCCATGGACTTGAGCTGCGTCTTCATCGCCGCGATGTTGTCGTAGGTCCAAGTCTTGGGATGGACCTTGCGCTCCATCGCGGCGTTCTCGGCCGGCATGCCGAAGGCGTCCCAGCCCATCGGATGCAGCACGTTCAATCCCATCGCCCGCTTCACCCGCGCCACCACATCGCCCATCGTGTAGTTTCGCACGTGGCCCATATGGATGCGCCCCGACGGATAGGGAAACATTTCCAGCACGTAGTATTTCAGCCGCGGATCGTCGTTGCGCGTCGCGAATATGCCGCGCTCATCCCAGATTTTTTGCCAGCGCGCCTCGGCGTCGCGGGCGTTATAGCGGTCGCTTACCATTGGATTCGCGAATGTTTTCGGCTGCCGCGCCGGACGTGCCACGAAACCGCGCGGCCGGTCAATAACGTGCCTTTAGAACAAAAGCGTGAACGGTCGGTGCACGGGACCGCCCCTTACTGTCGACGTCGCGGCGCCGGCGGCGCGCTATCGCCGCCGCCCGATCAGCGCGTCGAGGCTACAGGCGCGGCACCGAATGCGACGACGATCAGCATGCCGCCGATGATCGAAAGATGATTGAAGAAGATGATGCGCTCGAAGCGCGCCTCAGCCGCCGGCGCGAGCCAATAGGCGTGGAAGATCAGCCCGAGCACGAGCGTATAGGCGGCCAAGATCAGCGCCGACCAACGCGCCAGCAGTCCCGCCATCAGGCACAGTCCGATGCCGAGCTCGACCACAATCGCCCCCCACACGAGGATGTTGGGAAAGGGGATGCCGTGGCTCGTCATAGTGG
>DASZCJ010000266.1:0-5135 GCA_035943155.1 Xanthobacteraceae bacterium
TAGCGGAGGAGAGCGATCATGAATCTCAACGCGCTCGGCTATGTCGGTATCCGCACGCGAAACCTGGAAGACTGGGCGTCCTACGGCACGCGGTTGCTTGGCATGCAGCTTGTCGATCAGAGCCGCGGCACGTTGGCGCTGCGCATGGACGACCGCAAACAGCGCATCATCGTCCATACCGACGAGGATGACGGCCCGTCGTTCTACGGCTGGGAAGTGGCCGATGCGGCGGCGCTCGATGCACTCGCCGCGCATCTGGAAAAGTCCGCCGTCAAGGTGGTGCGCGGCTCGCGCGCGCTCGCCGACGAACGCCGCGTCAAGGATCTGATCGTCTTTGGCGATCCGATCGGCAATCGGCTCGAAGCCTTTCACGGCGCCGAAGTCGCGAGCGATCCGTTCAAGCCAGGCCGCTCGATTTCCGGCTTCCGCACCGGACCGCTCGGCATGGGCCATGCCGTGCTGACCGCCGAGCGGCTCGATGACGTGCTGCCGTTTTATACCGAGGTCCTCAATTTCCAGCCGACCGATTACATCCTCAAGCCGTTCAAAGCGTATTTCTTCCATATCAATGCGCGCCACCACAGTCTGGCTTTCATCGATACCGGCAAGAACGGTATCCATCACATGATGGTCGAGCTTTGCTATCTCGACGACGTCGGCCAGGCTTACGATCTGGCGCTGCAAAAGCCGGAAACGATCGGCACCACGCTCGGCCGCCACGTCAACGATCACGTCACCTCGTTCTATTCCAATTCGCCATCGCAGTTTCTGGTCGAATATGGCTGGGGCGGCCGCACCATCGATACCGCGAATTGGACGCCGCATGAGCGCAGCGAAGGCCCGAGCTTATGGGGCCACGATCGCATGTGGCTCAGCCCGGAAGGCCGCGACGAGGCGCGCAATTTACGCATCCACACCGCGCAAGCCGGCGGCCGCGAACCGGTCAATGTCATGGACGGCAATTACATGCGCGCCGCCGATGTCTGTCCGTGGTGGAACGCGAATGTCCAAGCAAGGAAGATTGGATGATTATGGACTCGTCATTGCGAGGAGCGAAGCGACGACGCAATCCAGAACCTTCCCAGTAGACTGGATTGCTTCGCTAAGCTCGCAATGACGAATCTAGACCACCGGACCCGAATACGGCCCATCAATTCGCCGCCGTGCGACGAATCGCGCTCCAGGTGCCGGAACAGAGATTGCCGGCGGCGCTCCAGCGGCCCGTTCCGCTCGCGCCGCGTAGCCGGCCATAGCCGACCGCATATTGCCCGCCACTGGCGACGGTGACGGCGGTGGCGCCGCTTGCCGCCACGGCGCCGGAAATCTGGTAGCTGAAGTCATTAACGGCTTGCACCACGCGGCCGCCGACGATCCGCGCCGGATAACGATAAGTCGCGCAGGGTCCGTAGCTCGTAGAGATGGACACGCTCCACAATCCATCATAGGCACGCGAGTGCGCCGCGCGCTTAGGCGCCGCTTGCGACGGCGCTGCGGGCAATGCCGCAACCAATGCCCCGATTGCGATTGCCGTCACGAGGCCAAACTTGCTTACAAGCTTGCTCATCTGTTCGCTCCAGGCTGTGGAACGCTCGTCACGCTTGCTGGCGGACCCGGAAAGGGTGGCGGTTCGCCGGCGAACGGATTCGCGCTGTTGCCCTGATCATAGCCCACTTTGAATAACGCTTTCATGTAGTCCGGATCGAAAGCGCCGCGGCTTGGCGCCTTGAAACTTGCCGGAATAGTGGCGACATTAAAGCCAATGCCGCTGTGCTTGGCGGCGACATAGGCGCGATCGAGCAAAATCCGCAGATCGGCTTTGATCGCCGTCGATACCGACTGCGCTAGAATCGCCGGCGTGGTGCGGTCGACCAATTGAAAGTCCGGCTGCAAGCCGCTGTTCACGACGATGTAAAGCGCATCCGCCGGAATTTGGTAGCTACTGGTGCTCGCCATCAGCGCTGGTGGCGCCACGAAGAGTTGTCCACCGACACCGCCGTCGACGTGCATCTCGGCAAAGCGTTTGCCGTTGCCCTCGGCATCGATGAGCACCGGCGGGAACGCGCCTGGGACGCTGCCAGAGGCGAGCAGCACGCTGCGGAACAGCTTGAGCGCGGCGTCGCCGCCATGCAGCGCAATCGCGCCCATGTTCCAGACAACCGAACGCCCGGCGTCGAGATCGGTGGTGATGATGAACAACCGGCGTCCGCTTTGATGCGCGGTGGCGATATCGGCAAGAAGCGCCGGCGTGATTTGCTTGGCGATCAGCTCCCGCAATGGCCAGGTGTCGAGGAAACTCTCGCCGGTACCGCCGACCTCGAAAATATCGGCGGCCGAAGTTTGGGTATAGACCGCTTGCAGCGCTGCGTCATAGCGCGCGCCGACGAAGATGAATGGCGCCATCAATGCGCCGGTGGAGACCCCGGTGACGACCGTGTAATCCGGGCGCTTGCCAGCGGCGCTCAAGCCCGCGAGCAGACCGGCGCCGAAGGCGCCGTCCGCGCCGCCGGTCGAGAGTATCAGCCAAGGTCCGCGCTGTGGCGGCAGCGCCCTGCTGAAGTCGCTCTCGGAATCCGCCCAAAAGCGCGCGTCGGGCATGCCGGGAATCTCGGCAATCGCATCATCGGCTCCAGTAAATGGCGTGCGCGGCGGAAATTTCTGCGGCTGGCCGGCTCCGGCAGGCGCGGGCTGGGGCGACGGCGGCGGTTTTTTAACATGGGCGCGGGGTTGTTGCCGGTTACTAGATTCCTGGGCCAAAAGGTCGGCCGCGTACATGCCGGACGCCGCCACCAAAATCATGATTGCGGTATAGGCCCAGATCGTCCGGCGGAAAAAGCGTTTCATCGGTCACCACGTATTGCGTCAATTTGTCCTTCATTTCTCCGTCACCCCGGCTTGCATCACCGGTGGCGACGCTACTCGCTCGCATCTGAGCATGACCGCTCTAAGGCAGCGCATGTCCACTCATGTCACTCATGCTCGCCGCTCGGCGACAAAGTGCGCGCCTTCGATCAGCATGGCCGCCGCAGCACCGAACGGAGCCAGCGCCGCTTCCGCCTCGGTCACGAGCTGCTCGAGCCGCCTTTTGGCGCCCGGTATGCCGAGCACGCTGACGAAGGTGGCTTTGCCGGCGGCGAGGTCCTTGCCGGTCGATTTGCCCACCAAGGCCGGATCGCCCTCGATGTCGAGCAGATCGTCGGCAATCTGAAACGCCTCGCCGACCGCCGCACCAAAACGTGTAAGCGCTTCGCGCTGCTGCGCGCTGGCGCCGCCGAGAATGCCGCCGGCCTGGCAGGCGAAGCGCAACAGCGCGCCGGTCTTCATCGCCTGCAGCATCCGCACTTCGCTCTCACCGTGACTGACTGTGCCGAAGCGGCCTTCTGCTGCAAGATCGAGCATCTGGCCGCCGGCCATGCCGCCGAGACCGGCGGCGCGTGCCAGCGCATTGACGAGTTCAATGCGCACGGCCGCCTGCGGATGGGTTTGTTCGCGCGATAAAATGTCGAAGGCGAAAGTCAAAAGCCCATCGCCGGCGAGGATCGCGGTGGCCTCATCGAATTTGCGGTGTGCTGTGGGTTGTCCGCGGCGCAGTTCGTCATTGTCCATTGTCGGCAAGTCGTCGTGGACCAGCGAATAACAATGTACGCATTCCAAGGCGGCACCGGCCATCAATGCGTTCGGCCGGGGAACCTGGAAAAGCCCTGCCGATTCGGCCAGCAAAAATGGCCGGAACCGCTTGCCACCACCGAGGCTCGCATAGCGCATAGCTTCCATGAGGCGCGCGGGACGGTTCAGCTCGCCGGCCGCGGGGGCGCTGGCAAGGAGCCGATCGAGCAGGGCCTCGATCTCGGCCGCGACCGCATCGAGCCGCGCAAGAAAAGGGCTGGTTTTGCCACTCATTTTAGGGATTGCCCCGCTCAGCCTTGCTCTCCGATTGCTATATCAGGTCTTGTATTTAAGCGATAACCAAAGCCCGGCGCACAACGCCATCGAAGGGGACCGTCTGTGGCGCAAGACATTATAGGGTCAATGGTGCTGGCGATCTGGCTCTATCTGATCGCCGCGCGCGGAGGATTTTGGCGCGCGGCCGAGCGCGACGACGCTCGCCTGCCGCCGCAGCCAACCGCCATGCAATGCCCGCCGGTGAGTGCCGTCGTACCGGCGCGGGACGAAGCCGAAACGGTCGGCAAGACCATCGGCTCGCTGTTACGCCAGGACTACCCGGGAACGTTCAACGTCATCCTGGTCGACGATCAAAGCCGCGACGCCACCTCCGGTGTCGCGCGCGAGGCCGCGGCGGCGCTGTGCGCCAGTGAGCGCCTGACTGTTATTTCGGGGCGGCCGCTGCCAGCAGGCTGGACCGGCAAGCTGTGGGCGCAGCGGCAGGGGGTGGAGTTCGCCTGCAGCATGCCGCGTGCCCCGGATTATTTGCTCTTTACCGATGCGGATATTGTTTTTGAACGCGGCGCGGTCGCTTCGCTCGTGGCGCGGGCAGGGCATGAGCATCTGGTGCTTAATTCGCTGATGGTGAAATTGCGCTGCAAGAGTTCTGCCGAACGCATGTTCGTGCCGGCGTTCGTCTTTTTCTTCCAGATGCTCTATCCGTTCGCTTGGGCCAACGACCCGCGGCGGGAGACCGCGGCGGCGGCCGGCGGCTGCATGCTGGTGCGACGTGAGACTCTGCAAGCGGCTGGCGGCTTGGCGGCGATCCGCGGTGCGCTGATCGACGATTGCGCGGTGGCGAAGCTTCTCAAGCCGCAGGGGTCGATTGCGATCGCGCTCACCGAGCGCGCGCGCAGCGTGCGCGCTTACCCTTCGGTTCATGATATTCGCAGCATGGTGTCGCGCACCGCCTATGCGCAGCTTGGCTATTCGCCGCTCGTGCTGGCCGCCACGATTTTAGGTCTGGCGCTTACTTACATCGCGCCGATCGCGCTTGCTCTCCTTGGGGCAGGCTTTGCGCAATTCGCCGGTATCTTCGCCTGGGCTTTGATGGCAGGCGCGTTCCGGCCAATCTTGCGATTTTACGGCATGTCGTGGTCGACGTCCTGGCTGTGGGCGGCGGCGCTGCCGGCAATCGCCGCAATGTATATGGCGTTCACAATGGATTCCGCCCATCAGCATGCGCGCGGTCGCGG
>DASZCJ010000267.1:0-6004 GCA_035943155.1 Xanthobacteraceae bacterium
AAATCGCGCGAGCCGGAGGCGCAATGCACGAATTCGCCGTCACAAAACCAAAGCTGATGCACGCCGCGCGAATGCGGCCCCGAGCAATCGAAGAGAGAAATCGATTTTGGATTTTCCGGCTTGGAAATATCGAATAGTTCGAAGCCGGCGGGCTTTAAATCTTTTTTCGAAGTCTGGTACGCCACCGCCATCAAGTTTCCGCTGGTTTCCAGCGAGTTCGAGCGCATATTGGCGTGCGGCAGATCGGTCTGGCACACCACTTTAGGTTTGCGCGGATCGGAAACATCGACGGCGGTGAAATTCTTCGGCGCGCTCTCATGCGCCAGCCAGATGATCCGCCGGCCATCCGGCGCAATCTGCACCGACATGCCCTCGCCCATGCCGCCGAAGCCGCCGAGCATATCGTGCGCCAGGAGCTTGAAGTTCCAGGTGACGGGCTGATAGCCCTTGGTCAGCGGGCTTTCGTCTTTGCTCAGCATCGCTCAAATCTCCTGTCGGGTACAAATTAAGTTGCGATTAGCGGCGTCCTTACGATCAGCTGCGCGCGCGTTCCATGAAATCCGGGCGCAGCGCCACTTTCCAATCGGGAATGGCGCCGATTTTCTTATCCGCTAACAGGATTTCGGCCTGCTGCCGCATGTAAGGCTGCAAGTCGCGGGGAAAACCGGGATTAACTTCGACGCGCGACAGCGCTTTGGCGAACGTATCGAGCGCCATGTTGTAGCCCTTGTCGGTATAAAACTTGTAGATGACATCGGCGACTTTTTGCGGAGTGTTCTTGAAATCGCCGGCGACATCGAGCCACGCCTTCAGATAGGCGACGACCGTGTCCGGCTTTGATTGCACAAAATCGGGCGTTGCTGCCATGAAGACCGGCATCTGATCGACGCCGGAGAAGTCGATGAGATCATTGCCGATGCCGTCAGCGACGGCAATCACGTTATAGGGCTCGACATTGACCATCGCGTCCACGGTCTTGGCAGCAAGCGCGGCGACCATGTTGTTCACGTCCATGCGTACCTCAACGTAGTCGCCTTTGTTGAGGCCGTGTTGCGGCATGATTGTATCGACAAAGACGTTGCCGACGGATGAGCCGGTCTGATTGGCGATCCGCCGGCCGCGCAGCTCTTCCACTTTGGTGATGTTCAAATCCTTGCGCGTGGTGATGCGCGCCGTTTTGCCGACATGTTCGATCAACGCGATCGCCACCAGGCTGCCTTTGGCATGGCCGATGATGAACGACTGGGCGGCATAGGTGCCGAGGTCGACCTGCCGCGCCACCATCTGCTGCATGGTCAGGTTGCCTGACGGGACTGCAAATTCCTCGGCCGCGATCTCATGCTTCGCCAGATAGCCGGACCTCAGCAAATAGTGTGTGGGCATGCCCCAGATATTGGTTTGATAGCCTTGACGGATGGTCGCGGCGACGCCCGCGCGGCTCGCCGTCAAGCCAAAGGCCAGCGCGCCCGCGCCAGTCGCTGCCAGGCACTGACGTCGCGTCAGCGCCGACGGTTGTTTGGTCCATTGTACTTTCATTGTGTGTCCTCCGGCTTTTTGTTTTTCTGATTCTTACTATTTCCGTTTCACTTCGTCCGTTGCCTGGATTTGATGCGGCACGTCTTGTCGCGCTCTTGTGGTCACGTTCGTTGCTCTTGCCCGAGCAGACGCAGAAGTTGTTTCTGATAGTCGAGAAATTCCACGCTGAGCGGATCGCGCGGCCGCGCCAGTCGGATCGGCACTTCGGTTTTGAGCGTCCCCGGATGCGGCGTCATGACCAGCACGCGATCGGCCAGAAACACCGCCTCGGCGACATTATGCGTTACATAGATCACGGTCTTGCGTGTCGTCCGCCAAACTTCGGCGAGCAGCCGCTGCATCTCATCGCGCGTCAAGGCGTCAAGTGCCGCGAACGGCTCGTCCATTAACAATACCGCGGGATTGTAAGCGAGTGCGCGAGCGATCGCGACCCGTTGCTGCATGCCACCGGACAGGTGATGCGGATAGGAGCGGGCGAAGTTCTCAAGCTTGACCAGCCGAAGCTGTTCCAGCGCAATCGCGTTGCGCTCCGCCTTCGGCAGGCCCTTCATTTCAAGCCCGAATGCGACATTGCCGAGCGCCGTGCGCCAGGGAAACAGCTGCGCGAAATCCTGGAATACGACGCCGCGATCCGTGCCGTAACCCCGCACTGGCGCGCCGCCGATCCGAATTTCGCCGCCGGTCGGGGTCAGAAAGCCGGCCATGATGTTCAAAAGCGTCGACTTGCCGCACCCGCTCGGCCCGACGATGCAGAGAAATTCGGAAGTCTCGATACCGAAGCTGACGCCGTGAACGGCGGGGACCGCTCCGTTCGGCGTCTGGTAGGTCAGCGTAATGTCGCGCGCCTCGATATGGACCATCGCCTGCTTCCTGACGCTTTCAGATTTGACGTGTTCACCCTAACATGCAGGTTTGTGCCAGAAGGGTTGACCGACGGCCAGACGCAAAAGGATCGCCGCGATGAATTCGATGCCGATTAAGCGTGCCGCTGCGGCAGTCGCGCTTCTGATCGGTCTCGCGATGGCGATGCCGGCCTGGCCCGACGCATTTCCCAGCCGGCCCATTCATCTCATCGTCAACTTCGCGCCGGGCGGCACCGGCGACATCGTCGCGCGGCTGGTCGGCAACCGGTTATCGAGCGTGCTCGGACAATCGGTCGTGGTCGAGAACCGACCCGGCGCCGGCGGCACATTAGGCGCACGCGACGTGGTCGTAGCCGAACCGGACGGCTACACGCTCACCGTCGCGCAGACGCCCGAAATTGCGATTAATCCGTTTTTCATGAAAGGCGCCGGCTACGATCCGCGTAAGGACTTGCGAGCCATTGCCCTTGCCGGCGTCGTGCCGCTGGCGCTGGTCGTGCCTGCGAATGCGCCTTATTCGACCATGGCGGAGTTCGTGAAGTTCCTGCACAGCACGGATCAGTCGGTTACCTTCGCCTCCGCGGGAATCGGCACGCCCGGCCACCTCGCCGGCGAGTTGTTGAAACTTAAGCTCAACAACAAGCTGACGCATGTGCCCTATAAAGGCGCCGCGCCGGCCTTGAACGACGTGGTCGGCGGCCATGTCGATTTTTATTTTCCAGGATTTCCCGCCGCGGTGCCGCTGATGCAAGGCGGCAAGGTCAAACTGCTCGCGGTTTCGTCAGGCAAGCGCTCAAGCGCGGCGCCCGAGATTCCAACCGTCGCTGAGGCCACCGGAATTGCGGATTTCAATTTCAGCCTTTGGGTCGGATTCCTTGGACCGCGCGCTTTGCCGATGGACGTTGCGCAGCGATTGAACAAAGCAATCAACGGCATTCTACTTGAACCCGAGATGAAGTCGCGCTTGCAAAACGACGGCATGGAGATTTCGACATT
Organism: Xanthobacteraceae bacterium; assembly: GCA_035943155.1. Taxonomy (GTDB): domain Bacteria; phylum Pseudomonadota; class Alphaproteobacteria; order Rhizobiales; family Xanthobacteraceae; genus BOG-931. The sequence continues at coordinate 3,396 of DASZCJ010000267.1, forward strand.
GTCGATGGATGAATTTGCCGGCTTCGTTCGCGCCGAGATCGCCAAATATCAAGCCATCATCACGGCCGCGGATATCAAAGCCGAGTAACGAAGAGCTTTTCCGGAAGCATCAACTTTTCGAAAACCACTTTCCAGTTTTCAGCGTCACGCTCTAGTGTTCCGATTCCGAAGTTCACAAGTGTTTGCGGCGCCTCAGATGCGAACTTCGGAATCAAAGGGACACTAGCAAACTTCCGATTCTAGTGTGGTTTTTGGATTTGAAGTTCCTATCCGAGCCAGCCGCTTAATCGTAGGAACTTCAAATCCACCACACTAGCCCCGCGCGGACTGCGCCATGCCCCAGCGGTAAATCGTGGCGCGCTCGACCGAGCCGAACACCAGGCGCTCGGTCGCAAAGCCGATACCGCCGATGACGAGAAGCGATGCCAGCATCATATCGGTGTCGAGAAATTGCTTGGCGTCGAAGATCACCCAGCCCAGTCCCCAATCCGAGCCCGCCAGCATTTCGGCGCCGATCACGGCGATCCAGGAGCGCAGGAACGATTGGCGCAGGCCGGCAATGATGAACGGCGACGCGCCCGGAATAATGACTTTCCAGAATAGCGCGCGTTCGTTGGCGCCCATGGCGCCCGCGGCGCGCAGCCAAATCGGGTTGACCGAGCGCACGCCGGACCAGGTATTGAGCAGCATCGGAAACAGCGCCGCGTAAAAGACGATGAGCACGCTCACGGTATTGCCGAGCCCGAACCAGAGAATGAAAACCGGCACCCAGGCAAGCGACGGAATCGGCATCAGCGCGCTGGTGAGCGGCAGAACGAAATTTTCCACCGGCCGGAAACGGCCCATCATCACGCCCAAAGGCAGGCCGATGGCGATCGCACAGCCGAAACCGATCACCACCCGATAGAGCGTCGCGGCAGCATGAAACAGCATGGTGCCGTCGAGCAACGAAGCAAACAGCGTGTGTGCAATTGAGCCAAGAGTCGGCGTTAGTGCCGACGGAAAATAGCCGCTGCGCGCGACCGCTTCGTAAAGCGCGGCGGCCACGATGAGGGTCAGCGCGCCGCGCCGCAATGAGTCCGACCGGCTCGCCGATGCGCGTTTGTCCGTCATGTCATCATGCCCCATCGCACCACGGTGAAATTCTCCAGGGGCGCAAATACGAATTTCTCCAGCGCTAATCCGATGAGCGCGATGACCGTGATCCCCGCCAACATGACATCGGTGTTGAGGAATTCTTGCGCGCCGAAAATCAGCCAGCCCAATCCCCACGGAACGGCGGCGAGCATTTCGACCGCAACCAAAATACGCCATGCCTGCGCCAAGCCGAGCCGAAGGCCCGTGACGATGTATGGCAGGGCGCCGGGCAGGACGACGTGCCGAAACAGCCGGCGATCGTCCGCGCCCATGGCCTGTGCCGAACGCAGCCAAATTTCCTTCACCGCTTTCACGCCGGTCCAGGAATTGTAGATGATCGGAAAAGCGGAAACGAAAGCGACCAACGCGACGGCGGGAACGTTGCCGGCGCCGAACCACAGCAGGAAGAGCGGAGCATAAGCGAGGCCTGGAATCGGCGCGCCGATGCTCACCAGCGGCAACAAAATATCCTCAGCCCGGCGCGACCGGCCCATGAGGACGCCCGCTGTAATTCCCGCGCCGGCCGCAAGCGTAAAGCCGACAATCAGCCGTACGAGCGTATCCAAGGCGTGATGCGGCAGAACGCCGTTCATAGTAAGCCGCGCGAAGACTGCGGCGATCGCCTCCAACGGCGGGAAGAATTGAACCGGCAAAAGGCCGAGATGCGCGACGGCCTCCCACAATGCGCCGACCACGACAAACGGATAGGCATTGCGCCAGACGCGCCAGAAAGGATTGCGGTCGCCGACCGCCAGAGCGGCGCCGAATTTTCCATGTTCGACGACATCATGCATAGCGTTCACAGGATCATGGCGTTCACAGGATAGTGTGAGCCTGGACCGGCGGACAAGCATTCTCCGCCGTCACCGTTGCAGCAGTTGCGCGCTGTGCTAGGACAACATGCAACGTGAAGGAGTTGGCGATGGCACCGAGTAACACGCAGAAAATCGGCTGGATCGGCATGGGCCGCATGGGCTTTCCCATGGCCGAACGGCTGATCAAAGCGGGCCACGATGTGGCGATCTGGAATCGCACCCGCGCCAAGGCGGAACCGCTGGCCAAGATTGGCGGCAAGGTCGTCGATCGCCTATCGGATTTGAAATCGGTCGATGTGCTATTCTCGATCGTCGCCACCGGCAACGATGTCGCGGACGTGCTGTACGGGGAGCACGGCGTGGCCGCCGGCGGCGGCAAAATGCCACCGGTGGTCGTCGATTGCTCGACCATTGCGGTCGAGGAATCCGCGGCAATCCGTCAACGGCTCAAGGCGCTCGGCGCCGATTTCGTCGCCGCACCGGTAAGCGGCAACGCCAAGGTGATCAAAGCCGGCCAGCTCTCGGCCGTAGTCTCGGGCGCGGAAGCGGCCTGCAAGATCGCTATGCCCCTGATCGAGGTGTTCGCCCCGCGCGGCGTGTCCTATGTCGGTGAAGGCGAACTGGCGCGCGTCTGCAAGATCGCGCACAACGTGATGC
>DASZCJ010000268.1:0-4784 GCA_035943155.1 Xanthobacteraceae bacterium
GCACGGCGCAGCCGTAAAGTTCTTTCTGCACTACGGCGACATGACCGATTCCACGAATCTCATTCGTATCATTCAGGAAGTGCAGCCGACTGAAATCTACAATCTGGCCGCGCAAAGCCATGTGCGTGTCTCGTTCGAAACGCCGGAATATACCGCAAATGCCGATGCGCTCGGCACGCTGCGTTTGCTTGAAGCGATCCGGATCCTTCGCCTCGAAGACAAGGTTCGATTTTACCAGGCGTCGACCTCGGAGCTGTACGGTTTGGCGCAGGAAGTGCCACAGCGGGAAACCACGCCGTTTTATCCGCGCTCGCCCTACGCCGCGGCGAAGCTTTATGCCTATTGGATCACGGTCAACTATCGTGAGGCCTATGGAATGCACGCGTCGAACGGCATCTTGTTCAATCACGAAGGACCGACGCGTGGTGAAACCTTCGTCACGCGCAACATCACCCGCGCCGTCGCCGCGATCGAGCTCGGCCTGCAGAACAAGCTGTTTCTCGGCAATCTTTCCGCCAAGCGCGATTGGGGGCACGCCCGCGATTACGTCGAGGGCATGTGGCTCATTGTGCAACAACCGGAGCCCGACGACTACGTGCTGGCGACGGGCGAGGAGCATTCGGTTCGTGAATTCGCCGAAAAGGCCTTCGCCTGCGTCGGCCGAACCATCGAATGGCGCGGATCGGGGCTGAAGGAACAGGGACTTGATAAGCGCGACGGCCGCGTGCTGATCGAAGTCGATCCGCGCTATTTTCGCCCGACCGAAACGGACGCGCTCCTTGGCGATCCGAGCAAGGCGCGTCAACGGCTCGGTTGGCGTCACAAGATGAAATTCGACGAACTCGTGTGCGAAATGGTCGAGGCGGATCTCGCCGAATTGCGCCGCGATGGCAGTCATCGCAACACGCATGACTAGGTTTGGACTTGGTGGTTTTGGACTTGGTAGTTTTGGACTTGGCAGTTATGGACTTGGCACTTTTAGACCTAGTTGACAAAAGCGCATGAGCGCGCCGGTCATTTTCGAATTGCGCGGTAAGCGCCTCTATGTCGCCGGCCACGCCGGCATGGTCGGCGCCGCGATCGTGCGCCGGCTTGAGCGCGAAAACTGCAGCATCGTCGGCGCGACTAGCCGCGAACTCGATCTGCGCCAATCCGAAGCGGTCGAGCGCTTCATGGCGCAAACAAAGCCCGAAGCAGTCTTTATCGCCGCTGGAAAGGTCGGCGGCATTCATGCCAACAGCACTTTTCCAGCCGACTTTCTCACCGACAACCTCGCGATCGCGCACAATACGATAAACGCCGCTTACCGTTGCGGCGTGCAAAAGCTCGTTTATCTCGGCTCGTCCTGCATCTACCCGCGGCTGGCGCCGCAGCCGATGACCCCGGAAATGTTGCTGTCGGGCCCGCTCGAGCCTACCAATCAATGGTATGCGGTGGCGAAGATCGCCGGCATCAAATTGTGCGAAGCCTATCGCCTGCAACACGGCGCCGATTTTGTCTCGGTGATGCCGACCAATCTTTATGGTCCGGGTGACAATTATCATCCGCAGGACAGTCACGTTCCCGCCGCACTGATGCGGCGTTTTCACGAGGCCAAGATCAATCGCAGTCCAAGCGTGAGCGTATGGGGCACTGGATCGCCGCGCCGCGAATTCCTGGCGGTCGACGATCTCGCCGACGCCTGCGTCTTCGTCATGCAACGTTATTCGGATTTACAATTTCTCAATATCGGTACCGGCGAAGATATTACGATTGCCGATTTTGCCCGCTTGGTCGCCGAGGTCGTCGGCTTTAGCGGAAAAATCGAGTTTGACGTTTCGCGGCCGGACGGCGCGCCGCGTAAGCTTCTCGATGTGTCGCGCATCAATGCCCTGGGCTGGCGCGCGCGCACGCCGCTGCGTCAAGGATTGCAGCAAATGTACGCCGACTTCATCGCGCACTATCCCGCAATGCCGAGCGCAGCCAAAACAAGCCCGCCGTGCAGCAGCGCCGCCTCGGAATCCTAAACGATGGCGATCATGCTCAATGAAACCCACGATCCGGCGCGGCGCAGTTTTGTCGAGAGCGCCAATCTGCCCGGATCCGATTTTCCGATTCAGAATCTCCCTTTCGGCGTCTTCCGTCTCGGGCCGGTAGCACAGCCGCGAGTCGGCGTGCCGATCGGCGACCAGATCGTCGATGTATCCGCAGCGGCGAGCCTATTCGAGGGGCCAGCCGCTATGGCGGCGCAGACTTGCGGCGCGCCCTTTCTCAACCCGCTGATGTCGATGGGTCCGCCGGCTTGGTCGGCTTTGCGGCTCGCTTTGTCGCGCGAACTCGCCGCCGAAGCCGGCAGCAGCGCGCCATTGCGTCCCTACCTGACGCCGATGGCCCATGCCGAAATGCGGATGCCGGTCCTATTTCGCAATTTCACTGACTTCTTTGCTTCGATCTTCCACGCCACCAATGCCGGACGGCTATTTCGGCCCGATAATCCCTTGGCGCCGAACTACAAATATTTGCCGGTCGCTTATCACAGCCGTGCCTCCTCGGTACGCATCAGCGATCTCGCCGTGAGACGGCCGAACGGCCAGCGCAAAGGCACGGACGGCACGCCAAGCTTCGGCCCGTCGCAACGTCTCGATTTTGAACTCGAACTAGGCGCATTCGTCGGTACCGCGTCCGACTTGGGCCGCAGCGTGCCTATCGGCGAAGCGGCAAATTATGTTTTTGGCTATTGCCTGCTCAATGATTGGTCCGCGCGTGACATTCAGGCGTGGGAATCGCAACCGCTTGGACCGTTCCTCGGCAAGAGCTTCGCGACCACGATTTCGCCCTGGGTGGTGACGGCGGAAGCGCTCGCCCCGTTTCACACCGCCGCGTTCGCGCGGCCCGAAGGCGATCCGGCGCCGCTGCCGCATCTTGATGATTCACAAGATCGCACACAGGGCGGGCTCGACATCACGCTCGAAGCTTATCTCGCGACCGAAGCGATGCGCCGCGATGGCATGCCGCCGCATCGCCTGACGCAGACCTCGGCCGCGTCGCTGTACTGGACCGTCGCGCAGATGATCGCGCATCATACCAGCAATGGCTGCAATCTCGAGATCGGCGATCTGCTCGGATCCGGCACGGTGTCCGGCCCGGAGCCATCGAGCTGGGGCAGTCTTCTTGAGCTGACCACCGGCGGCTCGAAGCCGCTCGTGCTGCCGAGCGGCGAGAAGCGGACTTTTATCGAAGACGGCGACGAGATCAGCTTCCGCGGCTTCTGCGCTAAACCGGACCAGGCACGGATCGGCTTTGGCGAATGCCGCGCGGTGGTGCTGCCGGCAAACCAAGCCGCTCAATGAATCTCCGGTTCCGCGATCGCCGCTTGGCCTTGCAGAAAATCAAAATCGCAGCCCTCGTCGGCCTGGCCGATATGGGCTGAGAACATTGCGCCGTAGCCGCGCGGATAGTGCGGCGGCGGCGGCTTCCAAGCGTTACGCCGGCGCGCCAGCTCATCGGCGGAGACGTGCAAATGAATGCGCCGCGCACCGACATCGACCTCGATCTCATCGCCGCTCTGCACCAGCGCCAAAGGACCGCCGACAAAACTCTCCGGCGCCACGTGCAAGATGCAGGCGCCGTAGCTCGTGCCGCTCATACGCGCGTCGGAGATGCGCAGCATGTCGCGCACCCCGGCTTTAAGAAGTTTTTTCGGGATCGGCAGCTGGCCCCATTCCGGCATGCCCGGCCCGCCTTTCGGCCCGCCGTTTTTAAGCACCAGGACGTGATCGGCCGCGACATCGAGATCCTCGCGATCGACCTCGCGCGCCATATGGTCGTAATTCTCAAACGCAATCGCTTTACCGCGATGGTTTAACAATCGCTTCTCGGCGGCAGCAGGTTTCATCACGCAGCCACGCGGCGCCAGATTGCCGGTGAGCACAGCGGTCGCCCCTTCCGGGTAAAGCGGATCTTTTAACGAATGAATGACCTCGGGCAGATACACTTTGCCGCCGGCGATCGCTTCGCCAAGCGTGCGGCCCGCGACCGTGATGCAGGATAAATCGAGCATATCCGCCATCTGCGCCATCAACGCGCGCAAGCCGCCGGCATAGAAGAAATCCTCCATCAGATATTTGCCCGACGGCGTGATATTGGCGATGACCGGCACTTGCCGGGAAATTGCGTCGAACCGCGCCATGTCGAGCGCGATGCCGGCGCGCCGCGCCATGGCGATGACATGGATGATCGCGTTGGTCGAACCGCCAAGCGCCATATGCACGCGGATTGCATTATCGAATGCCGCGGGGGTGAGAATTTTGTTCGGCGTCAAATCCTCCCACACCATTTCGACGGCGCGGCGGCCCGCCGCGGCGCACATGCGCGGATGATTGGAATCCGGCGCCGGAATCGACGAAGCTCCCGGCAACGCCAGCCCGAGCGCTTCGGTAATCGCCATCATGGTCGCGGCCGTACCCATCACCATGCAGGTCCCGAACGAGCGCGAAATACCGCCCTCGATTTCGTTCCACTCGTCATCGCCAATGCGGCCGGCGCGCTTCTCGTCCCAATATTTCCACGCATCGGAGCCGGAGCCGAGCACGTTGCCGCGCCAATTGCCGCGCAGCATCGGCCCGGCCGGCACATAGATTGCGGGAATGCCCATGCTGATCGCGCCCATGACCAAACCGGGCGTGGTCTTGTCGCAGCCGCCCATCAGCACGGCGCCGTCGATCGGATGGCTGCGCAACAGCTCTTCGCATTCCATCGCCAGGAAATTGCGGTAGAGCATGGTGGAGGGTTTGACGAACGGTTCG
>DASZCJ010000269.1:0-7486 GCA_035943155.1 Xanthobacteraceae bacterium
ACACTAGAGCACGTTCGTTTGTGCTTGAAGCACTTCAGCGCCGCGCACTCGGTGCGCTCCCCTCCCCCTTGTGGGGAGGGGTCGGGGGTGGGGGGCGTGAGATTCTTTTGCAGGTGGCGCCATCATTATCTCACCGCATCACCCCCCTCCCCAACCCTCCCCCACAAGGGGGGAGGGAGGATTGCTGTACCTGCGGACCCTGCCATGCTCACTCCGCCGCCTGCGCATAGGGCACGTTGCGGCCGCCGTAGCGGCGGACGCGGACATTGGCCTGTTCGGCGTGGGCGACAAAGCCTTCGAGCATGCAGAGCCGCGAACAATATTCGCCGATCATTGCACTCGCCTGGTCGGTGAGCACTTTCTGATAGGTGCAGGTCTTCAAAAATTTGCCGACCCATAGCCCGCCGGTATAGCGTGCCGCTTTCTTGGTGGGGAGCGTATGGTTGGTGCCGATCACTTTGTCGCCATAGGCGACGTTGGTGCGCGGACCGAGAAACAGCGAGCCGTAGTTTTTCATATTGTTGAGAAAATAATCGGGATCGCGCGTCATCACCTGGACATGCTCGGACGCCACGCGGTCGGCCTCGCGCACCATTTCCGCCGCATCGTCGCAAACGATCACCTCGCCGAAGTCGGCCCACGCTTTGCCGGCGGTATCGGCAGTCGGCAGGATGGCTAAGAGCCGCTCGATTTCTTTCATTGTTTCGCGCGCCAGCTTTTCCGAATTGGTGATCAGGATCGCCGGCGAGGTCGGTCCATGCTCGGCTTGGCCGAGCAGATCGGTGGCGCAGATTTCGCCGTCGACGGTTTCATCGGCGATGATGAGCGTCTCGGTGGGTCCGGCGAGCAGATCGATGCCGACGCGGCCGAATAGCTGGCGCTTGGCTTCGGCGACATAGGCGTTTCCCGGCCCGACGATCATGTCGACGGCGCGGATGGTCTCGGTGCCGAGCGCCATCGCCGCCACCGCCTGCACGCCGCCGAGCACGAAGATCTCATCGGCGCCGCCAAAGTGCATCGCCGCGACGATGGCGGGGTGGGGACCGCCCTTGAATGGCGGCGCGCAGGCGATGATGTGCTTCACGCCGGCGACGCGCGCAGTGACGATCGACATATGCGCAGAGGCGACCATCGGATAGCGGCCGCCCGGCACATAGCAGCCGATCGAATTCACCGGGATGTGCGTGTGACCGAGCACGACGCCCGGCAGCGTCTCGACTTCGAGATCGCGCAAAGTCTCCTTCTGCTTCTGGGCGAAGTTGCGGACCTGCGCCTGGGCGAATTTGATGTCGTCGAGATCGCGCTTGCGCAAGTCGCCGATAGCACGCTCGATTTCATCAGGCGCGAGCTTGAACGAGGCCGGCGACCAGTTGTCGAATTTGTGCGACAGGTCGCGCACCGCAGCGTCCTTGCGCGCATCGATGTCGGCAAGGATTTGCTCGACCGTTTCGCGGACCTTCGCGTCGGCAGCCTTGATCGCGCTTGCGTCCATTCCGCGCTTGAGGTGCTTGGCCACGACATTTTCTCCCATTTTTCTTGCCTCCCCCTGAAAGGGGGAGGAGGTCGCCGAAGCGTAGCGCAGGCGGCAGGTGGGGGTCACGATCTCGATGCGACCCCCACCCGGCTCGTGTTGCTCGCCACCCTCCCCCTTTCAGGGAGAGGGAAGTTATTTAATCGCCTGTGGATTGATCGGCGAGCCGGTGGCGCCGGTAATGATGAGCGGGGCGCCGCAAAAGAAAAACTCGTAGATGCCGTCCTCGGCGCAGTCCTCGGCGAGCTCCTTGAGATAGAAAATCTCCCCCATGCAAAGACCCATCGCCGGGATGACCACCCAGTGCCACGGCTGGTTGGCCTCCTTGGTCTCGTTCGGGCGGACTTCGACGCCCCAGGTATCGGTACAGATCGCCGCGATCTGTTTGTCCTGGCACCAATAGCAATTCTCGAACTTCACTCCAGGCGCATCGCCGCCTGCATAGCCGCCCCAGTTCTTCTCGGCGAGGCAGCGCTCCATCTGGCCGGTGCGAATGATGACGAAATCGCCGCGGCCAATCGAGACATTCTGATCCTTGGCGCATTTGTCGAGTTCACCGTTGGAAATGCTTTCGCCATCGGCCATCCATTTGACGCCACGATAGCGCGCAATGTCGAGGAGCACGCCGCGGCCGATCATTTTGTTCTTGGAATGCTCGATACCGAGCACGTTGAGGCCCTTGGAGTCGATCAGCTTGGCGTCGTAGCCGTTATAGGCTTTGTCCTCGTAGAAGATGTGACCGAGCGCGTCCCAATGGGTGGCGCCCTGCACGCACAGCATCAGCGTGTCGTCGGCGTAACGGATCTTGTTCCAATCCTGCCGCTCGGCGATGGCGTCGGTGCCGGTCGCCAGCATCTGATGGATCGGATTGAAGCGGCCGCCGAACAGACCGGTCTGCGGTCCATTGGCGTCAAGCGGAATGCCGAGCGCAAATACCTTGCCGGTGCGAATGAGGCTCGCGGCTTTGACGATATCCGCCGGCGTGACATGATTGAGCGTGCCGATTTGGTCGTCTTTTCCCCAGCGACCCCAATTCCGCAGCTTCTGCGACGCCTCGGCGATTGCCTTTCTGTCAACCTTGATGTCCATTCTTCCCCCCGGTTTCATCGTTCCCGCAGCGGTTCAAGGGCCGCTTTAGGGTGCGTGGTTAGTTTGACACAAATGCTTTGCGCGGCGCCAGAATATTAGCCGTAACTTCGAACGAGGAAACTAGCGCATGAAGCTTCTGAGTTTCGCCGCCGACGGCAAGGAATGGTTCGGCGCGGCGCGCGATGATGGTGTGCTTACGCTCAACGACAAGGTCGGACAGCCGGACCTGCGCGCGGCGCTCGCCGCCGGCGCGATGGAAGCCATGCGCAGCATCGCGCGAGACACGGCCACGCCCGATCGCAAGCTTAGCGCGATTACATTTCTACCGGTCATTCCGCGCCCGGAGAAGATTCTCTGCGCCGGCATCAATTATCGCTCGCATGCTACCGAGATGGGGCGCGACTTGCCAAAGCAGCCGAGCATGTTCATTCGCTTTGCCGATACTTTGGTCGGCCATGGCGGCCAACTGATCCGGCCCAAGGTCTCGGACAATTTCGATTTCGAAGGCGAGCTTGCGCTAGTGATCGGCAAAGGCGGACGTCACATCCCGCTCGACCGTGCGCTTGAGCACGTCGCCGGCTACACATGCTTCGTCGATGGCAGCGTGCGCGATTATCAAAAATTCTCGGTGACGTCGGGCAAGAATTTTCCCGGCACCGGGCCGTTCGGACCATGGCTCGTCACCAGTGATGAAATTCCGGATCCGAGCCGCCTTACTTTGGTGACGCGGCTCAACGGCAAAGAAGTCCAGCGCTCACCGACCGATCTTTTGATCTATTCGATCCCGCAGATCATCGCGTTTTGCTCGGACTTCACCGCGCTAGCACCGGGCGATGTTATTTCCACCGGCACGCCGGAAGGCGTCGGCCATAGCCGCAAGCCGCCGCTATGGATGAAACTTGGCGACACGCTCGAAGTCGAGATCAGCGGGATTGGCGTATTACGCGCGCATGTCGCGGAAGAGCGGAGCTGAAGCCTCGCGCCGGCAAAAAGCTGGTCATCGCTTTTCGGCATCGTGATTTAACCCGAACAACGTCACCGCGTTGCGCCAGCAGATTTTCTCACGCTCGATATTCGACAAGGCAATCGAATCGAGCACTTTCATGGTGGCGCGGATGTAGCCCGGTCCCTTCTCCTTATCGAACGGACAATCCGAGGCGAACAGCACGTGATCGGCGCCAAAGAAATCGAGTCCGCAAATCGTCGCCGCGCGGGCGCCCTCGACCGCGGTGTCGCCGTAAAAATCCTTGAAATAGTCGTAGGGACGCTTTTTCAGCGATTTAAGAACCAGGCTGTAATCCTCATCTGAGGTGCGCACGCCAAGCTGATCGAACGAATGCGCGACACGGCCCTCAAGATAAGGAATGACGCCGCCGAGATGATGGGCGATGACTTTCAATCCTGGAAAGCGATCCATGATGCCGGAGAACACCAGCCGCGCCAGCGTCACGCCGGTCTCATAGGGCCAGCCTAAAACGCTGCAAATCTCATATTTGGAATATTTCTCGGTCGGATAATCCGGCATGTCACGCGTGCGCGCCGGGTGCAGAAGCAGCGGTTTGCCGGAATTTGCGATCACTTCGAAGACCGGCAGAAACTGCGGCGCATCGAGCGGCACGCCGTCGGCATTAGTGGCGAGCTGAATGGCGTTGGCGCCGTTTCCAAGCACCCGCTCGGCCTCTTTGGCGGCGGCATCCGGCGCATTCATTGGCAACAGCGCCGACCAGCCGGCAAAATGCTGCGGATGCTTCGTCACGATCTCGGCGAGGCCGTCATTGGCAATGCGCGCCATTTCCGGCGATTTGTCGGGACTCCACAGCCGCTCGATTGGCGGCAAACCGTGCGACAGCACCTGAGCGTAATCGTCAAACGATTCGACGAGCCGCAGCCGCAAATCGAGATCGGATAAAGCCGGAATGCTGCGCACGCGCTTGCCGATATCTTTCGATCCAGCCGGCGTCTGCAGCAGGGCATCATAATAGCGTTTGGGAAAAAAATGATTGAAAGCGTCGATCGTGCGCATGCGCTGCCTTTATCGCCTTCCATCAGGGTGAAGTGACCAGACGTGCTATTCCTTATCGTTCCGCTCGACCGGCGTGTTCATCGCCACATCGCTACGCCGCTGGTTGCCGGTTTCGCGGCCGAGCGCGAAATAATTGCTGGCCGCGGCCATGCGCGCCTGCCGATCGAGATCGGCCGGCCAATAGCCGAGATCATAGCCATGCCACGGACTTTCCGGTTTGAGCGGCGGCAAGCCAAGCCGCTCCCAGATCAGCTTGGCGTGCTCCATGAATTCGCGCTTGGGCAATGCGACCGGGGCGTAAGTCCCTTTTAACGTCGCATTGATGAGAACGGCGGCGGTCTCGCCATCGTCGCGAGGGCCGCGCGGGCCGTGACCCGGATGCTTGTGCGGCACGACCAAAAGATCGTGCTGCGGCTGGCAGCGATAGGACATCGCCCAGAACAGCGCGTCGGCATTGTGCGGATCGATATCCTCGTCGACGGCAATGATCCATTTGCCGGCGAAACGGTGCAGCGTCGATGCGCCGTTAAGCGCGCGCCAGATTTCCGTTTCCGGCGCGCCGCGCGCGAACTGGATGCCGATCACCGCATAAAGGCTGGTGAGCGGCTCGTGCATGGCGACGCGCTTGACCGCATTGATGCCCAGCACCGACTGGATATGATGCAAATAAAGCGGCTCCATGGCGACGCGGCGGATCACGCTGGATTCGCTCGGCGTGACTTGGCTGATGAACGAGGTCAAAATGGCGTTGCGCCGCCGCGTGATCGCGGTGACATTCATGAACGCATTGTATTCCTGCAGGTTAACGTAGCCGTGCGATTCCCCGAACGGCGCTTCGGGCTCGAGGAATTCGGTATCGATCAATCCCTCAATCACGATCTCGGCTTCGGCGGGCACCAAAAGATCGACGGTCTTCGCTTGCACCACATCGATCGGCGCACCGGCTAGTCCCCCTGCCACCGCCAGCTCATCGAGATCCTCCGGCAGTTTTTGAACCGCGGCGTAGGAAATAAGCGGCGGACAGCCGACCACGACCGCGCAAGGCAGCGGTTCACCGCGCGCTTTGTATTTGAGCCAATGGGCATAAATTCCGGCACGCAGTTCGACGGAAGGATTCATGCCGAGCCGCCGCGGCGCTTTGATCTGACCGCGGTAATTGCCGACATTCTGCCGGCCGCTGTCCGGATCTTTGGTGATGTAATGGCCGGCGGAGAGGTAAGGCGCGTTGTCGAAGCCGGGCGTCGAAATCGGCACGGGCAGTCCATCGAGCCCGGCGCCTGCGGCATCGAGGGCATCGCCGATTACGCAGATGTCCTGGCACGGCGCATCCGTCGCGACTTGCGGCGCGATTGGCGCCGCCAGCGCTTTCACCCAGGCGGGGCCGATCTCGTCAAGCGGCCGGCCGAAGCCGATGCGGTAAACTTCCGGCGTGGCGGCGAGACCGGCGACCAGCACGGCGATATCGTAGCGCGCGCCTTTGCCGTCGGTCGCTTTCGTGAATAAAAACGCCCGCCGATCGCTTTCGGCAATGCCGCCGCGATATTGCCAGCGGACCAGCGGATGCATTTCGGTATCTTTGTTGATCGGCTCATCGACAATCGTCAGCAACCCGGCCCGCTGCAGTTCAAGGACATGTTCGTGCAGATCGCGATAGCCGCGCTGCGAGCGGCATTCATTGCGGTAGCGTTCGAGCAGACGCGGAATTTCGCCGGACCGCGCCATCGCCGTTGTTCAGCGCGCCTGCGTCAGCAGCATTAGCCAGGCCGCGGTCGCAAACGCGTTGGCATCGCGATCGAAATAACCGATGACCTGCAGGCCGAGCGGCATATCGTTGACCTCGAACAGCGGCAGCGACAGCGCCGGGACGCCAAGCAGCGAGGCCGGCACGGCGAATTCCGGGTTGCCGGTCGAGCCGAGACCTTCGGGTGCGTGGTTCGGCGCTGCGAGCGTGATGCAGGCATCACAATTGGCGGCAAGCTCGGCATGCACCGCGCGCACGCGGGCGCGCTCCTTGAGGTCGGCACGATGATCCAAGAGCGTCATGTCCTCGTATCTTTGCGCACGATCCAAGATATTCCGGCTTAACGCGGCGGGATCGCGTTCGCGCATGGCGCGAATGAACCAGCGCGTTTCCCAGCCATTGCAGCGGTGGGAAAGCTCCATCGCATTGACCAGATCGGTTTCCAACGCCGCGACCTTGTCGTCATTGTCACGCGTGCGGATTTCGATGCCGGCGGATTTCAAGCGCATCACGAATTCGCCGAGCCGCTGCTTGGCGCCGACCGAGGCTGCGTCCCAACCGCCGGTCTCGAGCACCGCGAGACGGCGTGGCTTCTCGGCCGGCGGTATCGTGTCGGGCCCCTGCAAGCCGGGCGTGCCGGCATCGCCGCCGACACGCGCGACGATTTCGTGCGCAACCTGCCAGGCGTCTTGCAACGACGCGGCCAAAATGCCAGTGCAGCTTTGACTTTGATAATCGTGGCTGCCCTCGCGATTGATCGCGTTAACGCTTGGCTTAAAGCCGACGCAACCGCAGAAGCTCGCGGGGCGAATGACCGAGCCGATCACTTGCGTGCCGAGCGCCGCGCCAACGATGCCGACCGCAACGACGGCGGCTGAGCCGCTCGACGAGCCGCCCGGCGTATGCGCCGTGTTCCATGGATTGCACGTGCCGCGCGGCTCGGATGCAGCAAATTCGGTGGTCACGGTTTTGCCGACGATCACCGCGCCGGCATCGCGCAACGCCCGCACGCTGGCCGCATCTTTCTCGGACCGCCAGTCCAGAAACAGCGGCGAACCCATCTGCGTCGGCATGTCGAAAGTTTCAATCACATCCTTGATAC
>DASZCJ010000270.1:0-5753 GCA_035943155.1 Xanthobacteraceae bacterium
TGGTTCCTGGTCGGCGGCGACCTCTACACGGCCTATACCTTCATCGCCGTTCCGGCGCTTGCCTTTGGCGCCGGCGCAATCGCATTTTTCGCGGTGCCGTATACGGTCGTCATCTATCCAATCCTGTTTCTTGCGTTTCCGCGGCTGTGGTACGTCTGTCACAAGCATCATTACATCACCGCAGCTGACTTCGTGCGCGGTCGTTTCGGCAACCGCTGGCTGGCGCTTGCAGTGACGATTACCGGTATCGTCGCGACCATGCCGTACATCGCACTCCAATTGGTTGGGCTGCAGGTGGTGATCGGCGCGATGGGCGTGTCGGGGCCCGGGTATGCCAACGATTTGCCGCTGGTCATCGCGTTTATCATTCTCGCCGCATTCACCTATTCCAGCGGCTTGCGCGCGCCGGCATCGATCGCGATTGTCAAGGACATCCTGATCTACATCACGGCTTTTGCCGCGGTGATCGCCGTGCCGATTCAATTGGGCGGATTCGGCAAGATTTTTTCCGCGGTACCAGCCAACAAATTGCTGTTGGCGGCGCCGCCCGCTAATAGCACGGGCGCCTACGGGATCTATGCGACGCTCGCGCTCGGCTCGGCCTTGGCGCTGTTTCTCTATCCGCATTCGCTGACCGGCATCCTCAGTGCGTCTAGTGGTCGCGCCATCCGCCGCAACGCAGCGATGCTGCCGGGATATTCCTTCATGCTTGGATTATTGGCGTTGGTCGGCTTCTTCGCGATTGCCGCAGGCGTCGGCAACCTTCCGGAATATGCCGGAGGTTTCAAGCAATTCGGCAATAACTTTGCCGTGCCGGCGCTTTATCTGCACAGCTTCCCGGCATGGTTCGCCGGCATCGCCTTTGCCGCGATCGGCATCGGCGCGCTGGTGCCGGCTGCGATCATGTCGATCGCGGCGGCGAGCCTTTACACGCGCAATATCCATCGCGAATTCATCAACCGCAATCCTACCGACAAGCAGGAAGCACAGATGGCGAAGTGGGTGTCGCTGATCGTCAAGTTTGGCGCGCTTGTCTTCATCCTGTTCGTGCCGTCGCAATATGCGATTTATATGCAGCTCCTCGGCGGCATCTTGATTATCCAGACGGTGCCGGCGGTGCTGCTCGGCGTCTATACCCGCTGGTTCAACGATTGGGCGCTGCTTGCCGGCTGGGCCGTGGGCACCGCGGCCGGCACCTGGATGTTTATCGCGGCAAATCTCACGCCGAACTATCCGCTGGCGGTCGGCGGTTATACATTCCCGGGCTACAGCGCGCTCTACACGGTCATTCTCAATCTCATTGTCACGGTGGTTTTGACGCCCGTGTTCAACGCCATCAGTGCCGCCCAGAGCGACGCGACCGTCGCCGCCGACTATCACGCCTGAGCGCGCGTTGCCGAAGCTGCCTTGATCGTGGCAAATTACGCCAGCCGCGCAGCGCCACTGTCGTGTTCATGCGCCGACCGTACTGTCGAGGGAGAGAAAATATGGCTTGGGTCAAGGCGACGGATATCGCATATGGGCGCCTGAAGGCTCCCGATCTCGACATCATGGAGGAGTTTCTGACCCGGTTCGGCTTGCGTCGCACCGAGCGGATCGCCAACGCGCTCTACATGCGCGGCACCGATCCTAATCACCACATTCATGTCACGGAGAAAGGCGATCCGAAATTCGTCGGTCTTGCTTACTACGCCGAGAGCGAAGACGACTTGAAGCGCTTGGCCAAGGCGCCTGGCGCGTCGGGGATCGAGAACATCGACGAGCCCGGTGGCGGTAAGCGGGTTCGGCTGCGCGAGCCCAACGGTTATCAGATTGAGGTGGTTTGCGGCATCGCGCCGGTGCCGGAAATTTCGGTGAAGCGACAGAAGCTCAATTCTGGCGAAGCGCCGCTGTCGCGGGCCGGTGAGTTGATGCGGTTGCCTAGGGGTCCCTCACACGTCAAGCGCGTCGGTCATGGCGTTCTGATGACGCCGCGCTTTCGCGAGACGGTGGATTGGTTCCGCGAAATGCTCGGATTTGTCTGTTCCGACGACGTCTACGCCGAAGACAAGAACAACATTATCGGGTCGTTTAATCGCTGTGATCGCGGCGATCACTACGTCGATCATCACGTCTTCTTCTGCCTGGCACATGAGAAGACCGGGCTCAACCATCTTTCCTTCGAAGTGTCGGACATCGACGATGTCTGCATGGGGCACGACTATCTCAAGCAGTTCGGCAAATACGAGCATATGTGGGGCATCGGCCGGCACGTGCTCGGCAGCCAGGTCTACGATTATTGGGCGGATCCGTGGGGGCGCGTGCACGAACACTGGGCCGATAGCGATCGCCTCAACATCGCCAATGGCTCGAACCTCGTGCCCGCCGAGGAAGCGCTGGTATCGCAATGGGGCGAGGCGCCGCCGGAAAAATTCATCAACCACGCCAGCCCGTAAGCCCTACATGCGCGTGACACGGGCGTGCAACAGCGCCGCCCGGCCGCCGCGAACCTCCTTGACGCAACGTGCCAGGGCCGCGGCGACATCGGCCGGGTCGCTCACCTCTTCGCCATAGGCGCCGAATGCTTCGGCAACCTTGGTGAAATGTACATCGGGCGCAAGCTCCGCCTCGAAAGCGTTGGCGGACTTGGCTTCACCCTCCGGGTATACGCGCAGCGTCGACTGCTTCACCGCGTTCCAACCGGTATTGTCCATGACGATCGACAAAAATGGCAAATGGTACTGCTGCGCCACGGCAAACGCCGATGTCGGATTGCCGAAATAAAATCCACCATCGCCACAGATCTGGACGCTGAGCCGTTCGGGCGCGGCGAGCTTGGCGCCAAGCGCGGTGCCGGCGGACCAGCCCAGGCCGCCGCCACCCGCGCGAACAGTGGTGTTGGGGACGCGGCGGGGTATCTGCATGAGCACCGCGGCCGCATTGGTCACGCCTTCGTTGAAAATCAGGTCTTGATCGTCAAGCAGCTTGGCCAGCTCTGCCGTCAGGTAATGCGGATTGATGGCGCCCGGTCTGCCTTTGTCAGCCGCGAGCTTCGCCGCGCGCGCAATGCGGTCGTCGCGGGCCGCTTTGATGCGCTTCAAACGCGCCGCCACGATCTCTTTGAAGCGCGGTGAAGCTTTGGCTTTCAGCGCCTCGAGCACTTGTTCGAGGATGCGGCCGCTGTCGCCTTGCATGCGCATGCTGCCGGGGAACGTCCACATCGGCGAGCCGGGCTTAAGCGTGTCGATATCGATATGGGCCCAGAACGTTGTCTCGTTCGCCTGCACGTCGCTCGGGAACCACGGCACGTCGACGTCGACCAGCAACCCAACATCCGCCTCGGGCACCGCCTTATCGGCGGAAAAGCCGACAAAACACGGACTGTCATGCGAGATATTGTTGGTCATATTGGCTTCGTACACGGCGATGCCGGCGAATTGCGCGAGCGCGTCGATTGCGCGCGAGCCGCGCTCGTGGAGTCCGGCATAACCGGTGATCAGGATCGGGTTCTCCGCCTCGAGCAGCCGGTCGGCGAGTGCGGCGACAAGCTCCGGATCGCCACCGCCACCGGTAGTGGCGGCAAATTGCTCGGCGGTGTAGCGGCGGATCTCCTCGGCGCGCCAGTGCTGCGTCAGGGTTTCCCGCTGCATCATGAGATAGACCGGACCGCGCGGCTCGCTCTGCATGATCGAGACGGCGCGCCGCAAGGCCTCCTTGACCACGACGCCGGATGGCAACGTCCACTCCCATTTCAGGTATGGCCGCACCAGACTGGCTTGGTCGAACGGCTCTTGCACAAAATGCACATAGGTGTCGCGCGAGCCGACGAGTTCGTCATTGACCGTATAGGGCGCCTTGCCCGCCATCAGCAGTACGGGCAGGCGGCTGCGAAACAAATTGTGCATGCCATTTGCGGTATTTGCGGTGCCAACATCGACATGCACCAGCACGCCCTGGCCGCGGCCAGTCACCAGCGCATAACCGGCCGCCATATGTGCCGCGGTATTCTCGTGTGGACAGCGCACGATCGTCGGCATCGGCTCGCCACGCCTGCGGCGATGCGCCATTTCGTCGATAATTGGCGCGTGATCCGTGCCAAAATTACAAAACAAGTAATCGATGCCGATCTCATTTAGCCCTTCGAGCAGGTAATAGGCCGTGGCGAAATCGGGAATATTGGTTTTGCGTGCAACCGACGTGTCCATTGTCAGCACTCACTGAAACGTTTTGCTGGGGGTGAGGGAACCGAGCTGGGTTTTGACTTTGGTTTTGACTTTGGTTTTGACTTGCCGCGCCTTATAGCACCGTTTTCCACCGCGCGGCGCCAGCGGCCATAGCTTTTCCGCATAAAGACCGGGAATCCCCGAACTCTTGCCACAATGCCCGGTAATACCGCTCCTTGATTGAGGGGAGAGGGTTATTCCATGAAATGGCTAGCAATCCTGGCCGGCGCCATCGCGTCGGGCCTTGTGACGTGCGCGGCATCGGCGGACGTACGAATCGTCGGCGACCCGGGGGGCGAGGTTTCCTCGTATGTCCAGAAATTCACCGAGATCCGCGATTCCGGCCAGCGGATCGTCGTCGATGGGCCGTGCCTATCGGCCTGCACTTTGTTCACCGGAATCGTCCCGCGGGATCGCGTTTGCATTACCCGGCGCGCCGCTTTGGGCTTCCACGCGGCGTCCTATTACAACGACGCCTCACGTTCGCTGGTGCCGACCCGCCAGGGCAGTGCGCTCGTAATGCGGCTCTATCCGCCGTCGATCCGCGCCTGGATCAATCGGCACGGCGGACTGCGTCCGCAAATGATCGTGATGCGCGGCCCGGAATTAAGCGCGCTCTATCCGATCTGTCAGTAGGCGTTGCGCAGAAAACCGGCTGGGCACCGCAACGCCTGCGGTGCTTTTCGCCGTTGTCGGCAGACGAATTCCGGCCTATCTAAACCGGGCCGGAATGATTGCCATGCCTGAAACTATTGCACGGCCACGCCTTTCTGCACCGTTGTTCGCCATCAGTGCGCTCGTCGCCTTGGCGCTCGCCGGCACGGGCCTGCTATGGGCGCATTACGGCACCACGGTATTTTTCGAAACGATACGCGCCGGCTTTTCGATGTGCTTTGGCTGACGGCAAGTAGCTCATGAAGGTGAATGCATCCCGCGTCATGCTTTTGCTCGCCGCGTTTCTCGGCGGGCTGTTCTTGTTTTTCGGCGCGATCATCTTCGTCACCGGCCGCGCCCCCGCGCCGGTCGGCCCCGCGATCGCCGCGGTCGGCGGCCCATTCCATCTCGAGGATCAGAACGGCAAGCCGGTCAGCGATCAGGACCTGAAGGGACGTCCTTTCCTGGTGTTCTTCGGCTTCACACACTGTCCCGACATTTGCCCAACTACTTTGTTCGAGATGTCGCAGCTGATGCATACGCTCGGGCCCGACGCCGATCGCACTGCAGCGGTATTCATCACTGTCGATCCTGAGCGCGATACGCCCGCGGTGATCAAGGACTACCTATCGAATTTCGATCCGCATTTGCGTGGCCTGACTGGCGATCAAACGTCGGTCAATGCGGCGCTTAAGGCCTATCGCGTCTATGCCAAAAAAGTGCCGCTCGATAACGGCGACTATACGATGGACCACACCGCACTGGTTTATCTGATGGACAAGGATGGCCGTTTCGTCGCGCCATTCAACGTGAATCGAACGCCAGAGGCGGAAGCCGCCGATCTGCGGCGTTATTTCTGATGGCTCTTGGTCTTCACCGATGTGATGAGTCTTGCGT
>DASZCJ010000271.1:0-3977 GCA_035943155.1 Xanthobacteraceae bacterium
CGGCGAAGAGGTCGGCAATGGTAAAGCGCGTCAACGCCTGGTCATGCGCCGAGAGCGCGGCGCCGCTGTCCTTGCGCGCTCGCGCGTCGCGCCGCTGCGTATCGACGCGCTGCCATGCTTGCGATTCCTCGATCGAGGTCCGCATCCATAGCGTCAGCAGCGCCGGCAGGATGCCGATCACGAACATGTAACGCCAAGCATCGGGCCCTAGCGCGCCGACGAACAGCCAAATGAAAGAGGCAAGGAAGAAGCCGATGCCGAGACCGCATTGCATGAGCCCGGCGCCTTTACCGCGCGCCTCATTGGGCCACAGCTCGGCCATCATCGAGGAGCCGGTCGCCCATTCCGAGCCGATGGCGATGCCGACCAGGAAGCGAAGGAGCGCGAACGAAATCCAATTGAACGAGACGGCGGTAAGCCCGGTCAAGAGCGAATAGGCGAGGATGGCGTAGATCATGGTGCGTTTGCGGCCGATATAATCGGCGAGTATGCCGCCGCAAAAACCACCGATGCCCCAGCCGAGCAGCGTGATTGCCACCACGGTGCCGATATAGGCCGGGATCTGCGGATATTGCGCCGGTTCGAGCAACGAGCGCATCGCCGGCCCGACCGTGAGGAACAGCGCATAGGCCTCGTAGCCGTCGAACAACCAGCCGAGATTGGTGGCGATCAAAGTGCGCCACTGCGTGCGCGTCAGCGAGCGATACCAGGGCAGCACGCCTGCAGCGATGTCCGTCATGGTCATTCCTCCCCAGCCGCCGATGTCTCGCGCGTGCGAGCAAATCTCGGCGGCAGATTATTGTTCTAAACTTTAGCCGAAACTTTCTGTGCGGTCACGGCACGCCAGCGGACGGGTCAGAGGACGAGCCGGGGGGCGGGCCAGAGGACGGACCAGGAGACGCGCCTGGAGACGGCGCCGCAAAGGCTGCGCCAAGCCGCGCGGCAAATTGCCGTTCCATCTCCTTGGCTTTGGCGCGCAGCACCGGCTGGCCCAGGCTGCCGAGCTTACCGGTCAGCGCGGCTTCCACCTCATAGTCGATCCTGGTCGCGCCGCTCATTTCGGTGAGTCTCGTTAGCGAGGATGCGGTCAGGCGCCCGACGATGCCGAGCGGCGCGCCTTCGATCTTGGCTTCGATCTCGCGCGGCTCGTCCGCGCGCACGACCTGGACCGTGACTTTGAAGGCAAATTTCATGTAGGCGACTTTGGTTTCGAACGTCGCACTGTAAGCACTCGGGCCGGTCTCGACGAGGTCCCGCACGCCGTCGATGCAGGACGCGAACAGGCGTGCATCGCGCAGCGCTTTAAAGACTTGCGCGCGCGGCGCCTGGACCGTGATGGTTCCGGAAAACTTCATACTAGTGTCCCGATTCCGAAGTTCGCACGCTTTGTCGGCACGCTCCCATGCGAACTTCGGAATCAAAAGGACCCTAGCAAATATATAATTCTAGTGCGGTTTTTGGATTCGAAGTTCCTATAAGAGCTTCCGACTGAACTGTAGGAACTTCAAATCCACCGCACTAGCAATGGTAACCGCTCAGGCGCGCAGCGCGGTGAGCATGTCCTTAATATATTCGTCTGCGCTCGAAATCACGAGCATCATCGCGTGCGGCCGCAATTGGGCCAGCATTTTCGACAGCGCCTCGTCGCTCGATGCGGCCGTGCCGAGGATGAGCGCAGTGGTCATTACATGCCGGAGGTTGCAGGCCTCGCCGATGATCGCCGCCGCCGCGGCGTTTTCACCGGCGCTCGCCACCATAACAACCAGATCGGCGGCGGCGATTTCCTCAACCAGGTTTTTTGTTCGCCCGGCGAGATCGTTGAGCCAGCCGCCAAGCGAAAAACGCTCCGCAGCGGCGGCGCCGCCCGCAGCCGCGCCAGCGAAAGCCGAGGCAGTGAGAAACGTCGCCCCCTGCCATGCGTCGCGCGCCAGCTCCTTCACCACGCGCTCGCTCGGCGCATCGAGCGCGATCACCTTAACGGCGCGCGGGCGCGAATTTGGCGCGTCGATGCGGAACTTGGCTTCCGCCGCCGAGCTCATCCGGGCCGATTCGCTTTCCATCGCCCAATCTCCTGGCGCGTCTTGCCCGCGTCCCTTCCGCAAGATAACGAACCAGCACTAGTATAAGCACCATCTTTCATTTTTATAACGGCAGGGTTCCTGCCGATCGGTCGCCGAGTAGAATAATGTCCACCGCAGCAAAGCGCCTTGATCTGTGCGCGACCAGCGAGGTCGCACCCGGCACCGCGCACAAGGTCGAGATCGACGATCTGGCACTGGCGGTATTCAACGTCGATGGCGAATTCTTCGTCACCGACGATTTGTGCACGCACGGCCCGGGATCGCTGTCGGAGGGCTATATCGACGGCGACGTCGTCGAATGCAATTTCCATAACGGGCAGTTCAATATCCGCACCGGAGAAGTAGTGTCCCCGCCGTGCATGGTGCCGGTCAAAACCTATCCAGTGGCGGTGATGAACGGTCGCGTGACGATCGAAGCGTGACGAGATGTCGTTGGGCTAACGCCCATCAAAGCGCGGGTAGCGCTGTCGATTTGAACTTTCCCAGTTGACGAAAGCGCGCCGGCACGGCTTGTTGCTAAGAACACACGCGCCACATTGCACGCCAAAGTCGCGCGCCAAAATTGCACGCCAAGCTGCCCGGAGGATAAGCCCCAATGACGAGAAACAAGCCGCCATTTCGAGCCGACGTGGTCGGCAGCTTATTGCGGACCGCACCATTAAAGGAGGCGCGGGCGAAGCGCGAGAAAGGCGAGATCAGCGCGGCGCAGCTCGCCGAGGTTGAAGACCGCGAGATCGAGAAGATCATCAGTAAACAAGAGGAAGCCGGTCTCAAGCTTGCGACCGACGGCGAATTCCGCCGTTCCTGGTGGCACTTTGATTTCTACGGCATGCTCGACGGCGTCGAGATCTACGAGCTCGATCACGGCATCCAATTTCAGGGCGTGCAGACCAAGCCGCGCAGCATTCGCATCCATAGCAAGCTCGGCTTCTCGCATCATCCGATGATCGATCATTTCAAATTTCTCAAAGCCCACACCCGCGTGACACCGAAAATGTGCATCCCGAGCCCGGCGACGATGCATTTCCGCCTGGAGCCGAACGCGGTCACCGCCAAGGACTATAAAGACCGCGACGCCATATTCGACGATCTGGCGAACACCTATCGCCAGGCGATCCGCGGCTTTTACGAGGCCGGCTGTCGTTATCTGCAGTTCGACGACACCGCCTGGGCCTATCTGTGCTCGCAGGTCGAGCTTAAAAAGGCGCGCGAGCGCGGGCTCAACGCCGACCGCCTGCAACAGGATTATGCGCGTGTCATCAACGCCGCGCTGCAAGACAAACCGGCCGACATGGTGATCACCACCCACGTCTGCCGCGGCAATTTTCGCTCGACCTGGATTGCCGAGGGCGGCTACGAACCGGTCGCCGAGACGATGCTCGCCAAATTGAATTACGACGGCTATTTCCTCGAATACGACACCGCGCGCGCCGGCGGATTTGAGCCGCTGCGGTTTTTGCCGAAGGGCAACAAGATGGTCGTGCTCGGCCTCGTCACCACCAAAACCGGCACGCTCGAGAAGAAAGATGACGTCAAACGCCGCATCGAGGAGGCAACCAAGTTCGCCCCAATCGAACAGCTCTGCCTGTCGCCGCAATGCGGTTTTGCTTCGACCGAGGAAGGCAATGTGCTCGCCGAAGACGAACAATGGGCGAAGCTGCGGATGATCGTGGAATTGGCGGACGCGGTATGGGGGTGAGTTTCGCCGTTACAGATTCAAATACTTCACACTTTTAGGTGCGCGCGCAAGAAGTTAATCCACCTCCCCCTGGAGGGGGGAGGTCGCGAGCGAAGCGAGCGGGAGGGGGGAGGTCGCGAGCGAAGCGAGCGGGAGGGGGGCGAACACGACCGCGCCGCTTTGCGACGAGCTGCATTGTGGCTCACCCCACCCCGCGC
>DASZCJ010000272.1:0-9362 GCA_035943155.1 Xanthobacteraceae bacterium
GGTCAGGGCTATGCCGATCTCAACTGGCTGATGCCCGAAACGGTCAACGGCCTCAATATCCGCAAGGGGCCATATTTCGCCGACGTCGGCGACTTCGCCACCGCCGGTTCGCTGTTTGTCAATCTGCGCGACAGCGTCGAGAAAAAAATCCTCCAGGCGAGCACCGGCAGCTTCGGTTACCAACGAGCTTTCGCGATGGGATCGACCGGATTGGGCGGCGGCACGCTGCTCTATGCCGGCGAGGTGAACACTTATAACGGCCCATGGGCGACGCCTGACAACGTGCGCAAGCTCTCCGGCGAATTACGCTTTAGTCAAGGCACCGCGACCGACGGTTTTTCTGTCACCGGTTTGGCCTATTCAAACAAATGGGCTTCCTCGGATCAGATTCCATTGCGAGCGATCCAGTCGGGGCAGGTTGGACTTTACGGCGAACTCGATCCGACCGACGGCGGCAATACGAGCCGCTTCTCGCTATCGGCGCGCATGGCGCAATCCGATGCTGACGGTTTTTGGAAGGCCAACGCTTACCTAGTCAAACAAGGTTTGGATCTATTTAACAATTTCACTTGGTTTTTGACCAATCCGGTTTTTGGCGATCAATTCCACCAGCGCGACGATCGCATCTATGGCGGTGGTGGTTTCTCTCGCGCTATCCCGGGAACGATGTTTAATCTACCGACTGAAACCGTCTATGGCATCCAAACCCGCGATGACGACATTAAGCTCGGATTGAATGACAGCTATCGGCGCGTCGTGCTGTCGAACATCCTTGCCGACCATGTCAATGAAGCAAATGTCGGTATCTACGCCGAGCACACGGTACGCTGGACCCATTGGCTGAAGACCACGGTCGGTTGGCGCGGCGACTACGTTGCAACATCGGTCAATTCGACACTCCAGCCGGCAAATTCGGGGCATGCGCAAACCGCGATCGGTAGCCCGAAATTGCGAATCGTGGTCGGTCCGTTCGACAAGACCGAATTGTTCATCGCCGCGGGCGTGGGCTACCATAGCAATGACGCGCGCAGCACCGTGATCACCGAGGTCCCGGGCGATCCGGCAACGCCGCAGAGCGCTTCGCCGTTATTGGTCCGTTCGCGCGGCGCCGAGATCGGCGTTCGGACCAAGGCCGTTCCCAACCTCGACAGTTCGGTGAGCCTGTTCGTTCTTGATCAGGCATCGGAGCTGTTTTTTTCGGGCGATACCGGCACCACCAAGGCGGGGCGGCCGAGCCGCCGCACCGGCATAGAAATTACCAACGACTACCGCCCCGCCTCCTGGATACATATCGACGCCAATCTCGCGCTCAGCCGCGCGCGCTTTCTCGGTTATGACGCAGAGCAGGCGCAGCTCTATCAGTCGCTCGCCGGCTTCCCGCCGGCGCAGATCGGCAACGCGCCCGGCAATTATGTTTTCAACGCGCCGTGGATGGTGGCTTCGGCCGGCATCACGCTCGGCGAGAAGACCGGCTGGTTCGGCGCGCTGCGCTGGCGCTATATCAGTACGCGCCCGCTCACCGAAGACGGCGCCTTCCAGTCGCCGCCATTGAGCATCTTCAACGGTCAAATCGGCTATCACTTCGATAACGGCTGGAGCGTACGTCTCGATGCGCTTAATCTGTTGAATTCGCGGACCGACCAGGCGACCTATGCCTACGGTTCACTGCTCAAGACCGACAGTCTGTTCGCAATGTGCTTCCCGGCGCATGGGCCGCCGACCGCACCGGCGGCAGTTTGCCAGAACGGCGTGATGGATTACGCGCTGCATCCGATCGAGCCATTCGCGGTTCGGCTGACGGCCACGGCGACTTTTTGACGAGTAAGCTAGTCGGAATCGAACGTCATTCCGGCTTGATGCCGGCGGCTTGCATGACCGAACGCCACAGCTTGGCTTCGGACCGTCCTCGGGCCGCCAATTCCTCCGGACTTGAGCCGCCGCTGAGCACGCCGAGCTGCTCGTATCTGGCCCGCACGGCAGGTTCGCTGAGTATCGCAGTCGCGTCGCGACTGACTTTCTGCACGATTTGCGCCGGCGTATTTGCCGGCATGTAGAGCGCGTACCACGAGGTCACGTCAAAGTTGGGCACGCCGGATTCGGCGATAGTCGGCAATTCGGGCGCGGACGCAAATCTCTTGGCCGAGGTGACCGCAAGGCCGCGCACCTGGCCGGCTTTGACCGCGGTCAGCAACGTGCCGGCAGTGTTGAACATGCAATCGACGTGGCCGGCGATCAGGTCTGTCAATGCCGGCGCGCCGCCCCGGTAAGGGACGTGCCGAATGTCGATGCCGGCCATGCGCGCGAACAGCACGCCGGTGAGATGGGGCGAGGTCCCCACCCCCGGCGAGGAAAACGTGACGTGGCCCGGATTGGCTTTGGCCGCCGCAATCACGTCCTCAACCGATCGCCATGGCGAGGCGTTCGGCACCGCCACTATGTTCGGGTAGGTGCCGACCAGCGTCACCGGCGCAAGGTCGGCTTCCGGATCGTAATTGATCGACGCGATCATCAAGCCATAAAGCGGAATTGCGCCGCCAACCCAAATCATCGTGTAGCCGTCCGCATTGGCGTGCGCGGCGACTTCGAGGGCGAGATGACCGCCCGCGCCGGGCTTGTTTTCGACGACGACCTGCTGGCCCCAAACCTCCGATAGCCGATTAGCGAGGATGCGCGCGCCGACATCCGAGCCGCCGCCGGGCGGAAAGCCGACCAGCAATCGCACCGGCCGCGCCGGGTAGTCCAATGCCGCTGCACCGCGCGGCGCGAGCGAGGCTGCAGCCGCCCCGATTGCCAGATGCAAAAAACTTCTACGGGGAGATTTCATGGCGATGCCGATGAGCCGAGCACTTTCCGGCATACGGCTGATCATAGCCAAGAACGGCGCTAATGTCTGCCGCGCGGTCTTTAGTCTCGGTCAGGCGCTCAACAGATCGATTTTCGCGTTGGCGAGGATGAGGCGCTTGGCAAGAATAGCGGCCAGATTGCGTGCGATGTGTTCGCCGATATGAGGGTGCTCCCGGCAACACCGATTGAGCCGTTCGATCGGCAATTCTAGACAAGTCACGTCGGTATCGGCCCAAACATCAGCGGTCCGCCGTTCATCGAGCAGGGCCATTTCGCCAAATTCCATGCCTTGGTCTAGCGTCGCGAGCCGCACGCCGCTTGGCAGCTTCACGCTCACTATGCCGCTCTGCAGGAAGAACAACGACGTCGCGGGCTCGTCGGCCGTGACAATGCATTGTCCGGCGCGGTAACTGCGCTCGATCCCGAGCCTGGCAACGCGGGTCAATTCGTTTTCGGTCAGACCCTCCAGCATCGCCTGCTCATTGAGATGCGAGCCAAACTGGCTCTGGCCGCCGCCATGGCGGGAAATCAGCTGATCTTCCGCCCACTCAATTGCCTGATCGAGCAGTGAAAAAAGTTGCACGTCGGAAATATTGCCAATGAGGGGATTGATCACAGCCCAGGCTTCGCTTTTTGCCGCAAGTCCCGACAGGATCACTGTTGTCTTCTCGGCCTTGAGGCCGCGCAAGAGTTCCGCGAGGAGCAGGCCGCCGGCGGTGGTGATCGATGCCACCCGCCGGAAATCCAGGATCAGAAACGGCACGATATTTTTCGTGAGCCGCCGCGATACATAATCCATGGTGGCGAATGAATGGGCACCCACCAGTTCGATGATGCGAACATCCTTGTGGTGCCGGTTCAGGATTTGCTGATCGCGCGGCAGGCGGCTGCGGCGCGACCTGATACCGCCGCCAATATCGTAATCCGCAATGATCGACGTGCGCACATCGGCGGTGCGGTTGAGCATATGCAGACCGAAATGCGTCGACAGCGCCTCGCAGATTTTCAGCCCGCGCACGCTGTTGCCGTGCTCGTCAAGCAGCGGCGAAAACGTACCAAGGCCGATTTGCGCCGGCAGCGCTGCTACGATGCCGCCGCCAACGCCGCTCTTGGCCGGCATGCCAACACGATACACCCACTCGCCGGCGTAATCGTACATGCCGGAAGTAGTCATGATCGAAAGCGTACGCGCCACCACATAAGGTTTCATTACCTGCTCACCGCTGAGCGGGTTGACGCCATTATTTGCAAGGGCGGCGGCCATGACCGCCAGATCGCGCGCGGTCACCAGAACCGAGCACTGGCGGAAATAAACATCGAGCACCGCGTCGACGTCGCCCTCAACCACCGAATAGTTGCGCAACAGATAGGCGATTGCGCGATTGCGGTCGCCGGTTTCGCGCTCTGAGGCAAACACCGCCTCATCGACAAAAAGTTCCCGGCCGGCGAATCGACTGAGCGCGTCACGGATGCATTCGAATGCTTCGCTGCCTCTGGCTTTGTGGATCAGCGCCGAGCAGGCAATGGCGCCGGAATTGACCATCGGATTATACGGACGATTGTCGGGCCGCAACCGTATCGAATTAAAGGCGTCGCCGCTCGGCTCGACGCCGATGATGGCTTCGACCTTGTCGGCGCCGAGCGCTTGCAGCGCCAGAGCGAATACGAAGGGCTTCGAAATCGACTGGATGGTGAAGGGGACGGCAGTGTCGCCGACCTCGTAGACGTGACCATCGATCGTGGCGAGGCTCACGCCGAAATGGTGCGGATTGGCCTTTCCCAGTTCCGGAATGTAATCGGCAACCGCGCCACCGTTGTCGCCTCGAAGTCCGGCATGGCAATCGAAGAGAAAGCGTTGCAGGGGCGAAAGTAAGTTATTCGGCGACGCGCCGCCGCCGACCGCGAAGCTGTGTGAAGGCATGGCTTTTGACTACCGCCCTGGTTGGTGTCAGCGCGGCGGCCCGGCACCCGCCCCGGCTCAGACTATGTCGGCAGTCATAACGTCGCAATGGGTCACTAAACCGGGCCACTAAATAGGCCTGCACTCAGATGAACTTCCTGGAGAAGCTGCTCAAGTGCGCAGAATTCAGGTGCGGACCACAAATGGCGCGAGCCTTCGCAGTCGCGCCGAGGGCAGGGTCGCTTGCGCCGCCATGGTTGCTTCCGCCGCCACTGGCGTGCTCGGCTGAAACGCGCCGGGCGCTTGATATTTGTTCAGTGGCGAGCTGAGGGGCTGGTTCAGCGGCACGATTTGGTCGTAGCTGACGTGGTGTGGGATTTCGGGTGCGCCGCGCAGCCAGGCGTCGACCGTCCATTCCGGCTCGGCGCGCTCATAAGCGAGCCAATCGCCGAGCTCGCTGGGCGGAAATTTGCAACCGCAGTTCCGGCAAAACGGCGCCAATACGGGCGGCTCGCTCACCCGGGTGATCTCGTAGATCGATTGACATTCGCGGCAGGCAAAAATGTCTCGCATGGCAATGCGACTATGGGCCGCTTGTTGCCAGGAGCGCAACGCGACCACGGCAGTTTTCCCCAGCCTCCTTCATTTTTACTTAGTGGCTCCCATCAGATGGTCCGCGATCTCGGGGAAAAGCACAGGATGACGATCGCCAGCATCATGCAGACGAGATAAGGCAGTGTGCCCCACATCACGTTCCGATCGTCAAGGTGCGATTGAAGGATCACTCTTTGCGGTGTCATGGACGGTAATTGAACCAAGTCAAAGGCCACAGCGTCGCGACGACCAGCGCTCCGCAATCTTGGTCGACCGGCGACAGAAGTCGCGACCGAGTGATTGCCTGCCTATTGGCCCGTCGGACATGCTCAAAGCGACGCAGATGACCCGGTATCCGACCTCAATCTTGCCGGCTAAACTGTAATTTGCTGCTTGAGCGCTCGCGCGAAGCAAGCGCGGAGGATCGTGTGGTGCCAACCGCAACGCGCAACTCCGCATGAACAAGCCGCTCGATTGGAAAAGCGCCTGGGCCAAGCTCGGCGCTCAGCGCGTCAAACTGCGCTTTTGCTTGCGGACGACGGCTGCCGGCTTATTGGCTTTCGCAATTGCGCAGCTCACCTCCATTCCTTTGAACGGATTGTGGGTAGTGCTGACGGCCGTGGTCGTCAGTCAGATGAGCATTGGCGGATCGCTGCGCGCTACGCTCGAATACATCATCGGAACCGTCGGCGGCGCGATCTATGCGGGTGTCATTGGTGTGCTGCTTCCGCATACGACGCCGATCGCGCTGGGTGGAATTCTTGTCCTCACCATCGCGCCGTTGGCGCTCGCCGCGGCGTTCAATCCGAGCTTTCGCGTCGCACCATTTTCCGCGGTGCTGGTCCTTTTGATTTCCGGCCAGCTTGGCGAAGGACCGGTCGAGTCGGCGATTTATCGCACCTTCGAGGTTGCGCTGGGCGGCGCAATTGCGGTGGCCGTTTCACTCTTGGTATTTCCCGAGCGGGCACATGGTCTCGGCGTCGATGCGGCCGCTCGCATACTCAGTCAGCTCGCAGATGCGTTGGCAAAGCTCCTGGCAGGCGTCACCGAAAATCTTGACAACGACGAGATCAGGCGCATTCAGGACGAGATTGGCGGCGCAGTTGCCGACTTTCATGCACTCGCGGGCGAGGCCAAACGCGAGCGCCTGGTCAGTCTCGTCGCCGAGCCAGATCCGGCCGTGCTGTCACGGATTTTGCTTCGGCTGCGCCATGACCTCGTTATGATCGGGCGGGCAGTGAACAAGCCGCTTCCGGATATTATCACGCAGCGTCTTCATCCCCTGCTCACGCGACTGACCACGGAGGCAAGCAATTTTTTACACA
Source organism: Xanthobacteraceae bacterium (assembly GCA_035943155.1). Lineage (GTDB taxonomy): Bacteria > Pseudomonadota > Alphaproteobacteria > Rhizobiales > Xanthobacteraceae > BOG-931. Next base: position 6,664 of record DASZCJ010000272.1, read on the forward strand.
AAAGCGGAACTGCGCTCGTCCAGCGCCGCTCTCCGCCGCCGCTCGTTGCGGTGGAAGCGGCACTCGAAACTTACACGGCAGAGATCGTTTCGCTGCGCAAGGAGGGCGTCACATACGCTCTTTCAAACGACGAGGCGGAGCGCCTATTTGCGCTCGGTTTCGTGCTTGAGCAGATCCACCAAGATTTCGCCGATCTGCGGCGATCTCTAGAGGAATATGCCGCGGCGCACGGTTAGACGCCGCGGGTACAATCCCTTCAAACCAAGAGGAGCAATTCATGCGCCTGCCTTTGATCGCCCCCGCCGAGCTTAGCGCCGAACAGCGCCCGGTTTATGCCGATATGCGGGCCGGTATCGAAAAGCACTTTCAGGGCTTTAAAACAATCGCCGACAATGGCGCGCTGATGGGGCCGTGGAATCCTTGGCTGCATGAGCCGAAGATCGGCAAACCGATCTGGGATCTGACCTTAGCGCTTTCGGTCTCCCCATCCTTGCCGCGGCCGGTGCGGGAGGTCGCGATCTGCTCACCGGCGCAACGTTTCACTCTTCCTATGAACTCTACGCTCACGTCATTGCCGCCGAACGCCGCGGACTTTCTGACGACAAGCTTGCCACCATCGTCGCCGGCCAGCGGCCGAGCGATCAATGCAAGGTTCTAAAAGCCGTCAGTCAGCCGCTACGTCAGCCGCGCTAAGGCGCGATCTTCCCGGCTACGCGCCGTCACGGCCGCAATCGCAATGCGCGCGTTTCACAGCACAAGCGCCGCCGAGATGCCGGAAGATGACAATGCGCATGCAAGGCGCAGCCCATGCACAGGAATGACGAAACTGGCGGCCTTGGCCCGACGGCATTGAGTAGCGTTGCAATAAAATAGCGGACCAAACGCATTTTCTGCTCCTCGTTTTGTAGCCTCGCGAATCTTCAGTCGGTGTCGGCGGGATCGAAATTAAAACCTGACCTCTCTTCCGGCGGCAGACCATCTAGAGCGCACTCGAGCTGTCTTGCCTCCTTATCGAGGCCGATCCAACGCAGCTTTTGAATGAGGCGCCCATAGTCATGGGACAACGAAGACGTTGGGCGCGCAAGGTTCTCCTCTGCCTTGGCTTGCACCGCTTACTCCCTTTTCGAGCTTCAGTGGCGCGAACGCCGCTACCACTCTCGCCGCGACGCCCATGGCATTGTGTTGAGCTCCATGAGCGTGCTCGTGTTCGGGCAATAACGCGCCCATGCCGTTAGCGGCGACCTGCGGACAAAATCCAATGCACAACGTCCATGAAACTTGCACAATGTGCAGACGCGCTGCATGTCGCGCGACGTTGCCGGATCGGTGCGAGCAACTTCACTCGGATCGAGGTCAAAATCGGCCATTCGGCGCTGCAGGAGATGTGCCGCATCAGGACCGCGTTTCGCCGCGGCGCGGAGCTCGGCAGTAGACATGCACATATCCCGCGCCATCCGCTCCACGTCCGTTTCGCTGCAGAGTGTAAGGTCGGACGCGCGATCGGCTTTGATGCGGTCTCGGCACCACTTCAGCATGGCCGCAAATGAGCGGTTCTTTTGATGGGTCTGAGCAAACATGTGACCCCCTTTCTGGAAGCGGCTGTGGCGAAAGATCTGCTTCCTCAAGGTCAATATAACTCGCCCACTCCGCCTAGTTTTGATTTAGGTCAACTTCGTGCTGCGGGCGCGCGGACTAAAAACCTTGATCAAGATCAATTCTGTATCCGGCTGACGAGGTATGAAGGAACGCGTGCTAATGGTTTCACAAGGTCAATCGTCATGATCAAACCCTCCAGAGGCCGTAAAACCCCAAAGCTTGCCAAACGTGAATGTCACGCTCAGGACGCCGACCTGTTGTTTTGCTGCATGGATATGCTGCAAATCGATCGCAGCCGGCTGATGCGAGATGAGCCGCTGCTATATCGCGAGCTCCAGGGCGTATGCACGTTGTGCCCCAACAAGCAGGATTGCTCGTTCGATCTTGCAAGTGGATTCGATGGCGTTCGATGGGATGAGTGGTGGCTGTATTGCCCAAATTCCGCAATGCTGACGACGATCGGGGCATTGCAGAAGTGTCGTCATCCGCCGCACTACAACAGCGCGAGCGCTTTTAGTCGCCTTCAACTTCCCAAAGAATAAGTGCTGTCGGATAATTTGCCGGGGCTTTGTTCCAACATTTTGGACCATTGCGAAAGGCCGCCAGTCCCGATGAACCGCGCGCCGAGGACCTGATGATGGGCGCACCGTCGGAAGTCTCGCCGAGGCAGCTCGGCGGAGCTGCATATTCGGGTGGTGAAGCCCGACTGATCAGTAAAATCTCAATCAGCTAACACTTTGTATTTAGGAAAGAATCTTCAATTCATTTCGCAAAAATGGCTTGAAACCCATCCGCTGCGGCGAGTGTAATCCCAAGCATGCGGCTGAAGTTGTGGCGCTCAGGCGATCCCCAGAGCGCTCGTGCGACAAGGGTCGGCAGAGGAAGGACGCAAGAGCTCATTAGACCATTTTCGGCTTCTTCGCGCAGTTCCAGCGATTACTTCCGATGATCGGTCAATAGACATTATATACAGGAATATCGCCGCCATCGGCCGTTCGTTTTCCGATCTAATTGAACCACTCCGGATGCTCCGTGATGGCGGTAATGCCACAGGACGGGATTGGTATTCATGGTAAGCGTTCCACACTCGGCTCTCTCTGTCC
>DASZCJ010000273.1:0-6963 GCA_035943155.1 Xanthobacteraceae bacterium
TGATTGAGTAGTTCTTGGCATGTGCATCGCTATTGCACGCGAGCACGTTGAGTATGACCATGTCGAGCAAACGGACGATTTCGGTCGGAGGCATGTGTCGCCGCGTTATGTCGAACATGTCCTGCAGGGTCGGCCCGCGAATTCCAGTCTGGTTTGATTCATACTTGGCCGATGGCGGCTTGCCGAGGGTCTGGCAATAATCCTCCTGATGCAAACGACGACAACGGCCGCCCACGTCAGTTCGGTCATATCGCTTCACTAGCAAATAGGTTCGCTTGCCAGCTTGGCCGGTTGTGACTTTTGGGGTCGGAATTCTCATACGTTTTGCCAACGTCAGGCAGAACGCCTCGTTCTGAACGCCGCCGGGCAGACGTGGCGAGTCTGGCTTGAGAATGTGTGTCGATGGGGAGCCGTTCATTGGGATAAAGATGCGGCCGTCATCGTCAACGGCGACAGTGATCTTCGACTGCACACCAGCAAGCGACATCGAGACACCTTCCTCGCCGACGAGGAACGGCTTATTCGGCAAGTTCTCTATCATCCTCTCAAGTTCGTCCGGCCTTCCGACCGGCCGCCATTGGACCGAGGAGGCTCTGCCGGGTTGTCCGAAAGAGAAAGCGCCCGCGGTGTCACCGCCGATCGCGGATAGAAGACCAATAACATCGCTCCGTGCCATCCCAAGAAATTGCCCGAGAGTTCGCAACTGCTCGCTTTCTGGCAGGAGGTTTGCTGCCCAGGGCAAAAAGATGTCGGCAGTAAAGCGCTCAGATTTTAACGGCATCGTTAGCGAGATCGGAAACGCGCCTCTCAATCCGATCCAGCTAGGAGCATAGGTAAAACTGGGACCACTAGCATCGACATGAATTGTGCCGATGGGCCGTTGCTCAAAGTATACCGGTAGACTGGCCATCCGGCTCCTCCACCACATCGGGAAGGTCGGGCAGTCCCTGACCAGCTGTAGGTGCGCATGACGACAGGCTCTCGGCGGTCAGAAGGTTGGTTATTCTAAGCCCCAGGACATCAGCCACGAGAAGGCTACGTCCGAGTTGGCACGTCGGCTTGCCAGCCTCCAGATCGATCAGAAACCTCCGACCGACACCAGTCGCCAGTGCAAGTTCATCTTGACGCATATTCAGCGCTTTACGCCGTCGTCGGATCGACGATCCGAATGCGAGCGCCATCTCTGTAGCTCCACGTTCAATTGTGTTTTCGCTCATACCGACACCTGTTCCCGAGCGGGAATATTTCATTGTAAGTCGCTGGAAGTTAAAAAAATGTGCCCGGACGGGAACACGCCGATCCTCGGAACGATGTTTCCCCGGCGTTTCCCCGGCGGGGTTTTGGGGAAACGCGGATCCGGCTAAGTGTTTGATTCTATGGTGAGCCCGGTTGGTTTCGAACCAACGACCCCGTGATTAAAAGTCACGTGCTCTACCGACTGAGCTACGGGCTCCACGCCGGATCAGATACTGAAAAGCGCCCGTGCTTTCCAGCCCTATAGGCGAGCCGAGCCGCTCGGTGGGCTTTTTTGTGCTGGCTTTGCTACATTGGCCGGCAAAAGACAGCCGGAACAGGAAAACCTATGCCAATCGTCAACCGCGTCGCCGACCTGCACAACGAGATCAGGGAATGGCGGCGGGATATCCACGCCCATCCGGAACTGCGTTACGACGTGCATCGCACTGCCGGCGCGGTTGCCGATAAGCTCAAAAGCTTCGGCTGCGACGAAGTCGTCACCGGTATTGGGCGCACTGGCGTGGTCGGCGTCATTCGCGGGCGCAAGCCAGCCACCACGAGCGGCAACAAGACCGGCGACAGGGCGGGCAACAAGGTCATCGGGCTGCGTGCCGACATGGACGCACTGCCGATCGAAGAAGAAACCGGCTTGCCCTACAAGTCGACCGTTCCGGGCAAGATGCACGCCTGCGGCCATGACGGCCATACCGCGATGCTGCTTGGCGCCGCCAAATATCTCGCCGAGACCCGCAATTTCGCCGGCACCGCGGTGGTCATTTTCCAGCCGGCCGAGGAGGGCGGCGCCGGCGCGCTAGCCATGCTCAAGGACGGGCTGATCAAGCGCTTCGGCATCGAGGAAGTTTACGGCATGCACAATTATCCGGGCTTGCCGGTCGGCCAATTTGCCATCCGTCCGGGCCCGATGATGGCTGCCGCCGACCATCTCGCGATTGAGATCGAGGGCAAAGGCGGACACGCCGCGCGGCCGCATCTTGCCATCGATACGATCCTGGTCGCCGCGCAGATGATCAACCAGCTGCAATCGATCGTGGCGCGCAATATCGATCCGCTGCAGTCGGCGGTGGTTTCGATCTGTATGATTGCGGCGGGTCAGACCGACAACGTCATTCCGCAGCATGCGATCTTGCGCGGCACTGCGCGCAGTCTCACCTCGGAGGTCCGCGAGCTTCTGCAAAAGCGGATCGGCGAGGTCGTCGAGGGTACCGCGCGGCTGTACGGCGCCTCGGCCAAGATCACCTACACGAACGGTTACCCCGTCGTCGTCAATCACGAGCGGCAGACCGCCTTTGCCGCCGATGTGGCGCGCGAGATCGCCGGCACGGACAAGGTCGATGTCGATGTGCCGCCGGTGATGGGCGCCGAGGACTTCGCCTTCATGCTCAACGATCGCCCGGGCGCGTTCATTTTCGTCGGCAACGGCGACACCGCCGGCCTGCATCACCCGGCCTACGATTTCAACGACGAAACAATTCCGGTCGGCACGTCATACTGGGTGCGGCTCGCGGAGACCGCGCTGGCGGGGTGAGCGTGCACTAGCGCTTTCACCTCTCCCCGCGAGCGGGGAGAGGTCGGATTGCTCGCAATCTGGGTGAGGGCGTCGCCGCGGATCTCAGCCGAGCAACAAAGCCCCCTCATCCCGACCTTCTCCCCGCACGCGGGGAGAAGGAGTGCGTGCTGCGCTGCGCCCGGGATACGAAGGTGGACTTGTGATGGCTCGCTGCAGATTTACTGCACCGGCTCGATCGTGTCGCCGGCCGGCAATGTCGGCGCCGTTTCCGACATCACTTGGCTGATAGCGGCTTGGCTCATGGTCACTTGGCTGATCGTTGCTTGGCCAATGGTTCGGCGCTGCCGCAGCACCGCGGCGACCTTGGTCGCAAGCTTGGCCTCGAGCGCGCGCCAATAGACAAAACTGTTAAAGCGCGTGCCCTCGATCGCCGCCAGTGCGACTGCCGCGACGAACGGCAGGCTTTGCACCACCAGCACGGCGGCGAAGATATTAATCTCATGAACCTGCTTGTAATTGGTGACGACGAGGGTAAGCGCGCCGATCAAGAGCAAGGCGCCGATCACCGCTTCCCAAAAGGCGGGAAAGTCCGGCCCTCTGCGCGAATTGCCGCCCTTGGCGGTGCGCAGGAACGGCACCCGCTCGAGCATGATGCCCATGCCGACCGCACGCGCCACGGTCCACTGCAGCGCCATGGCAGCGCATACCGCGCCGATCATCTGTCCCGGCGAGGCGCGCACGCGCAGCCGGTACAACGCGGCAAAGTGCGCGACCGAAACGGCAAAGGCGGCGATGATCGGGATGGTGAGAATACGGTCCGGCACCGCGATATTGGCGAATGCGACCACGGGGACCCAAACGATATTGAGGAGCGCGACCACGAGCCCGATCGCATCCGAGCCGAGCCAATTGAGCCAGCCGATGGCGTATTCGCGCTTTTGCTCGCGACTAAGCCCTTCGGCACCAGGCAGCATGCGCCGCCAGTGCTTGCGCACGAGTTGTGAGCCGCCGAATGCCCAGCGATGGCGCTGGCGCTTATAGGCTTCGAACGTGTCGGGCAGGAGCCCGTGACCGTAGCGCTGGCTGGTATAGTGCGCGAGCCAACCATGTTCGAGTATGGCGAGGCCGAGATCGGTGTCCTCCACGATCGTATCGCTCGACCAGCCGCCAACGTCCTCGATCGCCGCGCGACGGAGCAGGCACATCGTGCCGTGCATGATGACGCCGTTGAACTCGTTCCGCTGCACCATGCCGATGTCGAAGAAGCCTGCATATTCCGCGTTCATCGCGGTATGTAACGGCGAGCGCTCGGCGTCGCGATGATCCTGCGGCGACTGCACGAAGCCGACGCGGTCATCGGCGAATAGCGGCACCAGGTTTTTCAGCCAGTCCGCACCCACCACGTAATCGGCGTCGATGATGCCGATAATCTGCGCATCCGGCGCGGTATGCGAAAGCGCAATGCGCAACGCGCCCGCCTTGTAGCCCGCAAGATTTTCGACACGCACGAACTTGAAGCGTTCACCGAGCGCGAGGCAGTGCTCTTCGATCGGCCGCCACAGCGCCGGATCGGGCGTATTGTTGACCACGAGAACGCATTCGAGATTGGGATAATCGAGCCGCGCCACCGCATCGAGGCTCGCTTTGAGCATGTCGGGCGGTTCGCAACAGGCCGGGATGTGGATCGAGACTTTCGGCGCAAACGGCTCCGGCGCGAGCGGCGGCGCATTGGCCAACCGCCGCGGCGCACGGCCAAACGCGATTGCCGCGATCTCTTCTAGCCGCGACAGCGCGATGGCGACCAGCGGCACAAGGAGCACAATGCCAAACCCCAGCGCGAACGCGGCGCCGGGCACGAAGTAATGGCCTTTCCAAAACCCGACGATGGCGGCGAACCAGGCGCCGACCGCGTTGGCGGAGGCTGCCAGCATCAGCGCTTGGGTGGCGCTGGCGCCGGCGAGCGCCAGGATCGGCAGCGATAGCAGGAGCCCAAACAACACCGCCAAACCGGCGCGCTTGAGATAGTCCGGATCGGTGATCGGCCCGGTCCAGCTGAATTTCGCCGCTCGGGAGGCATCGAACATGCCCCAATAAGGTCCGACGCCGCCTTCCATGGTTTTCCAGGGCTGATCGACGGCTTCGACGATGTTGTAGTCGATACCGTAGGCCTCGGCGCGGGTAACGAAATCGCGCAAGACCTGCGCCTGCTCGATCCGGCCCGGATCGGCGTCATGGAAATTGTAGCCGGCGCTCGGCCAGCCGAATTCCGCAATGACAATCCGCTTGCCGGGATGCGTCTTACGAAGCCGGTCGTAAAACTCGATCGTATGATCGACCGCGCGCGAAGCATCGAAGCCTTCCCAGTAGGGCAGGATATGCGCGGCGACGAAGTCGACAGCCGAAGCAAGCTCCGGGTGATCGATCCAAACGGTCCAGATTTCACCTGTAGTTACAGGGACCGGGCTCGATCGCTTCACTTTTTGGATGAGCTCGATCAGCCCCGGCACGGTCATTTCGGCGCGCAGTGTCGTTTCGTTGCCAACGACGATGGCATCGACATTGCTGTTGTGCCGGGCGAGATCGAGCGCCGAACGAATTTCCCGCTCGTTGCGGGCTTGGTCTTTGTCGATCCAGGCGCCGACGGTGACTTTGAGGCCGAATTCCGCGGCAATCGGCGGGACGAGTTCAGCACCGCCGGTTGCCGAATAGGTGCGCACAGCGCGCGTGTAAGGCGCTACGGCGCGCAGATCGGCCCGGATCTGCTCAGCCGTCGGACGCGTGCCGCGATCTGGATGAGAGGAATCGGCAAATGGCGAATAGGAAATGCTGGCAAGCTGCCGGGTGACGTCGGGGGCTGTCCCCACCGGTTTCAGCAAAGCCCAAATGCCGGCATGCACGCACGCAACTAGCGCGAGCACGGCAGCGAGGGTGCGCATGGACTCCCAACCACGCGGGGCAAACCACACAGGCCCGAACCTGCCCCCAGGTTCGACGATGGTCGTAAGGGTGAGGCTAACCTTGCAACGGCACAGCTAAGCTAGCCACGGGCAATGGCAAATTCAAGACAGCGCGGAGCGCAAGACGTCACGTTGACGTCATTTTTTTGACGCGGCGTTTTGGGCGCGGCTTAGTTGCCGCAGCTCAGCTAGCGAGTGGTGGTCGGAGTCTGTGCCGCGGCGGCCGGCGGCGGCGCAGCCGGGAGCGCCGGACTGATCCAGCATGCATGGACCCGCCCGTTGAGGCTATCGGCCGCTTTCGGATCGATCGTATTGGCGTGCAAAACCAGGCAGCGGAACGTCACCTGAATATGGCCGCTCGGGCAGCCGAAGCGGTCGTAAAGGTCGAGGTGGCGAAAGGCGGTATCGAGGTCGTCACGCCACAAAAGGCTCACCACGCGCCGGCCGAGCCAAACACATTCCGGATTGCCCGCTGGCCCATTAAGGACGCGCTGCGCCTCGGTAAACTCGTCGATTTTCTGCGTTTCCTTAGTACCGTCCTTGGCGCCGTCTTTGGCCCCTTCTTTGGTACCCTCTTTCGGCGCCGCCGACTGCTGGTCCGCCGGCTTGGCATCGTTATTCTGGGCCAATGCCGAGTTTACAGGCCCGATGAAGACCGAGGCGGCGAGCAGCCACAGAGCGGCGCAAAGTGTGGCCGCGCAAAGTCTGGTCGCGCCAAGTCTGGCCGCGCATGATCCGGCGGCAAAATTGAGTACGCGGTACGACATAGTCCCCTTGTTACGTTGGACTGGAATAAAGTTGAAAGCGGCGTTTCCCAAAAGTTTATTTGACCGGCGGTTACTGCCGCCTTGTGACGACCGATTGGGCCGCCATTGCGGCGGCCACTGCAGAGAATGACGCGGCGACCACACCCCAAGTCCGGCCTTTTGTCCAGCGCGCGCGCCGGGCCACTTTGCCACCCGTGGGCCACCACTTGACGGCGTGCTTGGCTCGACGCTTGGGGTTGTCGCTCCGGGTTGGCGCTTGGCTTGGCGGTCGTCCAAGGCTAAGCGGGATGCGTGCTTCGTCCCACACACGCCAATTCGCTCACCGCAGCGGTCGCCTGTTACGCGGCCACCGCGCTGGCGATCGGGTTTGCGTGGTGGTGGCTCGGCGCACCGCAGCGCCTGCCGCCTTCGCCGCTTGCCGCGGGCGGCAAGCTCGCTTGCGTCTCCTACGCGCCGTTCCGCGGCAACCAAGATC
>DASZCJ010000274.1:0-4637 GCA_035943155.1 Xanthobacteraceae bacterium
GCATCACCCCGCGCGCCTTCATCTCGTGCAGCATCCAGGCCGTGGCAACGCCGCCCTTGGCGGCGTCCAATACCAAGACGCGGCCTTGGTAACTTTCGCCGGCGAGCCTGTGCTCCGGCCGCGAGAACACACCGCGGATGCGATCGAGATCGTAACGCGCCGAGAAGCCATCGCTTGCAACCAGCGCTTTGGCCTGCACTTTGCGGCCCATACCCGCGGCGGCGTAAAAAATCTTTTCGCTTATCATTACGCTTCCCCGCCGATCTTGCCGCCGGCGCAGGCCGCTTCCACGCAGCGCTCCATCGACAGCAGCACCGGGCGATAGCCGTAACCGCCGATGATGTTGACGAGCTTGGCCGAATTCGTTGCGAGGCGATGCCAGCCATTGGCTTCGGCCATTTCCCGCGCATAGCTCTGATAAAAGCACATGCCGGACAGCACGGTGCCGCCCGCCCCTTCGATCCGCGCGGTGAGCCCGAGCCGGTCGCAATCCGGTTTCACCTGCGGGCTGGTGACCGCAAGCAGCGGAATATTGACGCGCCGCCCGTCAAGCAAGCCCGCCAATTTTTGCATTTCCATGAGGCTGAGCTGCGGGGCGGAAAATACGACGAGATCGGCTGCGCCGATGTCCTTGGCATAGCGCGCCTGGAATGCGCGGATATCCGCTTCTCCGACCGCGTGCGTCGGCAAGGCCTGACCAGACGGGACCGTATCGGCGAGGTGCACCGCCTCGGGCGTCACGCCGGCGATGTGAAACAGCGCCACCGAGCCGAAGCTCGCCAGCGCCGCGCCGAAATGCTTCATCTCGTCCGGCCCTGGCACACGCTCGATCCCAAGGAGCGCCGGCACTTGCGAATAATCGCCGGCCAAGCCGCCGACAACGCCGCCGAGCGCGCCCCAATCGTTGAGCTCGCGCGGCGTCCACGACAGTTCGACCAAAAAAGTCGTTTGCCGATGCGCGTCGAGATGATAGCCGTAACGCGGCGTGCGCCCGGTGAGGCCAGCGCTTAAGGCCGAAGGCCCGCCCTCGAAATTCGAACGCGCGCCGCACACGCTGTTGCAATAGATCACGACGCCAGTATCGCCGTAGGCGACATGCTCGCCGCGCAGCGGCGGCATGATTGTCTGATAATTGATGCAGGTATCGGTCATCAACACGCCGAGCGCCTCGAAGGCGGCAATCGCGCGGCGCTCGAGATCGAGCATCCATGTCTGCTGCTTGAGTTTTTGCGCTTGCGCAAAATCGGTGCCGCGCGGGTCGGTGATGGTCGGAATGCGTACTTGGCGTTGGCGTTGCGGCAGCTCGGCCCAGCGTTCCAGCCATTCTACGCCGGCGCGGCCGAGCGACTCGGTGTCGGCCATGATATGAGCCTGCGTCACCGGGACGAAATCGGCCGCGCCGAGATAGGTCCCGACCTTTATTTGATGCTCGATCGCCCATTGCCGCAGCGGACCGAATTCGCCGCTGCGCATCGCCCGTTCTTCGTCGTTGAGCTTCACAATTTTCGTGGCTCGTCTCGGTCGCCTCGGGTCCGGTCGGCTTATTGACCGACGACGCCGGCCGCCTTGATCAACGGCACCCATTTATCGACTTCGGAATTGACCAAGTGGCGCAACGCATCCGGCGAGCGCTGCGCCGGCGGCGGAATATCGGCGCCGATCTCGCCCAGTCGCTTGGCAATCAGAGGATCTAGCATTGCTTTTTGCACGGCGTCGTTCATGCGCGCGATGATCGCCGCGGACGTGCGCTTCGGCGCGAACAACGCGGTCCAGGCGACGGTTTGCAGCTTCGGCAGCCCGGCCTCGCTCGCCGACGGCACGTTGGGAATTGACGTGGCGCGTTGCGGAATGGTGACGACGATTGCATTTTCGTAGCCGTTAGCGATATGCGGCGTCGCCGTCACCACCTGATCGAACAACATGTCGATCTGCCCGCCGAGGAGATCGTTGGTGGCTTCCGATAGCCCGCGATAGGGGACATGCACCACGTCGGCGCCGGTGAGGTGATTGAACAGAAGCAGCGTCAAATGCGAGATCGAGCCGATCCCGGCACTGCCCATGGTGGTCTTGCCCTTGTTTGCCTTGGCATAGGCGATGGTCTCATCGAGGCTATGCAGGGGAAGCGTTTTGCGGGTCACCAACACCATGGGCGTGCTGGCGACCAGAATGACCGGCTCAAAATCGGTCCGCGGATCGTAAGCTAAGCTCTGGTAGATGCCGAGGCTTGCGGCGTGCGTGCCGAGATTACCCATCACCATGGTGTAGCCATCGGGATCGGCGCGCGCGACGCGCGTCGAGCCAATCGTGCCGCCGGCGCCGGTGACGTTCTCCACCACGACTTGCTGGCCGAGCATGGGGCCGATCGTTTGCGCGATAAGCCGCGCCAGGATGTCGGTCGGCCCGCCTGCGGCAAACGGCACGACGAAGGTAATCGGCCGGCTCGGATAGCGATCTTCGGCGCGCGCGCCGCTCGCGGCGAACACGGCGGTGGCTGCGACAAGTGAGCAAAAAACTGCCGCGAGAAGCCGATTAGCCCTGTGAAATCCGATCATTTTCCTCCCCTTGGGAAAGGTCGTGACTGTAGGGAGGCTAAAGAGCGAGTCAATGCGAGGTGGTCGCGATCAGGGGAAAAGCTGAAGGTGACGCGGACGTCACATAATATCCGTTAATACCCCCCGCGATCCAGGGGGACCGTATTGAACGCCTTAGATACATCGATGGTGGCGCGGTCCGGTGGGACCGTTTTGAACAATTATTGCCCTAACCCCTGCATCGACCCGATCCAAACGTTCTGTGCCCACGCTGGTTGCGTTCTGCGTGCGGCGCGAGTTCTAGGGATGGATCGTCAACAATAACATACCAACAAACACAACGATTACGGCTGCGAAGCAATAAAGTACCGTTCGCATGCTGCGATCAGGAAGAACATTGATAGTCATGATCTCCTCTTAATAGCGTTCCTCACGCCTAGTTTAATTAAGCGCAGCCGATTTCGGCGCCAACAACAGCGCGTAGCAGGCGTCCGCAAGGGCGGAGCTCGGGTCCGTTTCACCGGGGAGGGTCACGAGCTCCTTGGGGAATTCCCCCGCGCGCTTCCACGGGTAAACCTTCGAAATCGCGACAGTCTTCGCCGTGGCATCGGGTTGTGCGCGGAATTTGTCGGCGCATACGGGCGCCAGCGCCGCTACGACCGCCAGCTTGGACTGCTCTCTCGCCATCTTGTCGGCGGTGCTGCCGAGCGACCAGCCGCCCCAGTAAAAGCCAACAACAATCGTTGCGACGGCGCCGACGGCCGCGCCTTGCAGCAGACGTTTCAGCGATTCTCCGTGAAGGATGGAAGGCACTTCCATGGTATTTCCTTTCGCCCGACATACTTCGGAGCGAGGCCACGGAAACCCGGATGGGTTCCGGCTCAGTTTGAAATTAAAGACCGAACGCTTTGGGATGGCGTGTCGATTGTTATCAGATTATCCCTTTGTCGCTCCGGAATCTGAGCAAAATAGCTCACATCTGAAGTTTCCGCGCGCTCCGCAATCGAGGTAAGCCGGCTCTGTTCGTTTTTAGGAACCCGCTAGGAGCGCGTGAAGCGATCCCCGTTAAAGCGCTCACAGGAAACGCCCTCATCAGCTAATCGAAGCGCTTTCAACCGTGCGGTCTTTTCGCGAACGGCGAGACCATGAGCTTTATATTCGACCATCGCCTGCCGACCGTCTTGCGCGCGCTCTTCCTTTTTGAAATGCTTTTCTGCCCGTTTTCGCGCCTGATCTGAAATCACGTCAAATTACTCCTGGGTAAAGACGGTGCCGGGAAAGTACTGCCCTTCATCGCTGCATCGATCGACAAATTTATCTATGCACTGAACACACGATAATAAAGTCCTCGACCTAGCAATCATCCGTTCCCGGCGTCCAAAAGAACATTTCATGTCCGTTCTGGTCCAAAATCCGCATGCCGTCGGGGTTCTGCGGCAGATTCAAAGTGTCGAAGAGCGATTTTGCTTTCACTTTTGCGCTCTCCAGATCAGACGCGATATGCGTAATCCGATCGAGCACGGCGTGCGCATTGTCCTTTTCTCGAATACGGAAGAACTCAATGGTGAACATCATCTCGCGGCCTCGCTCTACGCATCAAATCGTGCTTATGCGCGGATAGGCAATACCAATGACTTCTAGCAACAGTCGAACATCATACCCATATCCCCTCGGCAGCGGAATTTCATGCGGATCATCACCGTGGCAGTTTCCTCGGTCAATCATTCGAAGGGGCTGACGCCGCTTGTTCTTGACCACGCAAGGTTCCAATGAAATACGCAACGTGAGGACTTTAGTTATGTCGAGCCATATGCCGCCGGTGCCGCCAGCCAATCGCAGCAAGAGCGGCGGAAAGAGTGAGAGGGAAGTATCGAAGGACAAGAAATTGGTGAAGCATGAACATCATCCTAACTCGGCCGAAGAGGGGGACACTGCAAATATCAAGCAAAACACAACGAATAAGGGCTTTTTCCGGGGTCGTCGTTTCGGTTGATTGAAAGGTCGGCACGGCGGAACGGTCGGCGCGCGTCAACTTCGCGCTTGGACTTCTGCACAATAGGTGTGTTTGCAAATGTTCTGGCCTTTTGTGAATTGCGCGAATTACGT
>DASZCJ010000275.1:0-5780 GCA_035943155.1 Xanthobacteraceae bacterium
CCCCGAAGCCGGCTGCCTGATGAGCTACGGCACAAGCCTCAGCGAAGTGTTTCGGCAGACTCGTCTTCGGATTTAGCCGAGGCTTTTGCCGTTGGCGGTTTCGACTGAGTATTGGAAGACTTGGGATTGGAAAAATTGCCGGCCGAAGCGATACCGTTGGTGTTGATTTTATCGACGCAATATTCGATCGCCGGAATGACGTTGCCGGCTGCAGCCAGGTCGACCTGCCGTGTCTGTTTGGTCGCGGTTACAACGAGCTGATGCGACTTGCGAAACGCGTTGACCGCCTGTACGGGCAAAATCCCCGACGACGGCTTTTTCAGGCGAGGCGGTGCCCGAAACATTGAACTGCGCTTGGCCATCGAACGTCAGAATGAGCGTAACCGACTCGCGATCGTGAAAAGACCAGGCCGGATCGGCAATGCCGATGATCCAAGAGCGATTGGCATTTTGCGCGATGATGATCGCAAGGCCGCTGTCAAATTTTGGCGGCGGCGGTGCAGTGGGAGAAAGCACCTTTGTCGGTCCTGTAAGCGGCGCCTTGCCATTTTCCAACCCGGATAATGCCAAATGGACCGCCGGCAAAAGCAGTAGCGCTGCAGGCGACGCAACCAAAGATCACAAGCAATACACGCAACATCCCAGTCATGGCAGTTCCCCCCGTATATCTACCGAGGAAAATGCTATCACAGGTTGTATCGCGGCCAATAACGACGAGGCGACTTTTGCGCGATGCCTGAATGAGCAAGATTCGTTTTTGGATGAGAAACAATCAAGATTTTAATGGCAGCGTGACGATGAGGACACCAGACTCCCCCGGGTCGGATGCGATCTGAAAACCGAGCTCACGGCACATCTGCAGCATCGTCTTATTCTCTTGCAGCACCTGGCCGTGAACGGACGTCAATTTTTCCGTGCGCGCGTATTCGATCATCAGTTCCATCAAGAGCCAGCCGAGACCATGTCCCTTGAGATCGGATCGAACGAGAATTGCGTATTCGCCGCTTCGATATTCTGAATCGGCATGAATGCGCACGACGCCGAGCATCTGGCCGGTCGCCTCCTCGATGGCGATGAACGCCATGGCGCGCGCATAATCGATCTGGGTAAATCGCGCGATCGAACTGTGGCTCAATTCTTTGACGGGAGCAAAGAAGCGAAGCCGCAAATCATCCTGCGTCACAGCGGTCAAGAACGCCGGATACAATGTCTCGTCCTCGGGCCGAATCGGCCGCACGAAAATCTTGGCGCCGTCGGGCAGCGCCACATGGCGCTCCCACTCCTTCGGATAGGGCCGTATCGCAAAGCGTGGATTGCCGGACAGCGGTCCCGCGCGGCGCGGTTCGACGGCAGCAACCGAGATTCGCGCGTCGACCGCGATAATGCCGGTGTCGTCGGCCAGCACCGGGTTGAGATCGACTTCGCGGATTTCCGGAAAATCCGCGGCGAGCTGGGCAAGCTTGACCAAAAGAAGCGCGATCGCCGTTTCGTCCGCGGCGGGCACATTGCGATAGGCTTTGAGAATACGCGCGACACGGGTGCGCGCGATCAGGCCCCGCGCGAGTGGGAGATCGAGCGGCGGCAAAGCGAGCGCTTTGTCATCGACTACTTCCACCGCCGTGCCGCCCTGGCCGAATACGATCACCGGACCGAACGTCGGATCGTCGGCGATGCCGACAATGAGTTCGCGGGCCTTGGGCCGGACCACCATCGGGAATACCGTCACGCCCGCGATCCGCGCGTCCGGCTTGGCCGCGCGCGCCCGCGCGAGAATGTCGGCGGCTGAGCGGCGCACCGCTTGCACAGTGGTGAGGTTAAGCTGCACGCCGCCGACTTCGGATTTGTGCACGATATCGGGCGATTGGATTTTCAGGACAACCGCGCTGCCTTGATCGAGGTGCGGCTTCGCTAGCGCGGCGGCTTCGTCCGGATCGCGGGCGAGGCGCGCCGGTGTGATGGCGATGCCGTAGGCCGACAAGACCTTGCTTATCGCGATCGGATCGAGCCACGCAGCGCCGCCGGCGCCGCGCTCGCGCAATGCGGCATCGATGAGCGGCCGCACCGCGCCTGCATCCGGCGCAATATCCTGCGGCAAGCTCGGCGGTGTCGCCATTAGCTGCTGGCGCGACTCGCGGTATCGAACCAGATGCATAAAGCCGGCCACGGCTTCGGTTTCGGTTGCATAATCGGCAATGCCCGCGCCATCGAAAACTTTGGCAGTCGCTGCGCCGCCGCCCACCCAAACCGCGAAAACGGGTTTCGGCGAGGCAATTTGCTTGCGATGCCGTTCGGTCGCGGCGACGACAGCCTTCGCAGCATCGGCGGCCGAGGCGAGCGCAGTAGGGACATTCATCACCAGCACGGCGTCATTGGCCGCGTCGTCGAGCAAATGATCCATGGCAGTGCCATAACGCTTGGCGTCGGCATCGCCGGCGATATCGATCGGGTTGGCGCACGACCAGATCGGCGGCAGCGCGGCATTAAGTTTCGCCATCGTTTCCGGTGAGATGTCGGCGAGCGTACCGCCGAGATCGGCGAGACGATCGACCGCGAGCACCCCGATACCGCCGCCATTGGTCAAAATTGCAAGACGGCTGCCGGCAAGCGCGGTTACATGTCCCAGCGTCTCGGCGGCGGCGAACAGCTCGTCGAGGTCGCAAACGCGGATGAAGCCGGCGCGGCGGAAGGCCGCGTCATAGACCGCGTCTGAGCCCGCCAGTGCGCCGGTATGGGTCAGCGCCGCCTTGGCGCCGGCGGCATGGCGTCCGGATTTAATGACAAGGACGGGTTTGGCCCGCGCGGCGGCGCGCGCGGCCGACATGAATTTGCGCGCGTCTCTGACCGATTCGACATAAAGCAGGATTGCGCGCGTGTTGCGGTCGACCGCGAAATGATCGAGCAAGTCGGCAAAATCGACATCGATACTGTCGCCGATCGAAACGATCCCGGAAAAGCCGATGCCGTGGAGCGCCGCCCATTCCACGAGCCCGGTCGCAATCGCGCCCGACTGCGAGACCAGAGCAAGGTCGCCGAGCTGCGGCGTCGAAGCGGCGAAGCTGGCATTGAGCCGGATCGGTGGCGCCAGCACGCCGAGACAATTGGGGCCGACAAGGCGCATGCCGCGCGCGCGTGCGGCCTGTTCGCATTGCTCGGCAAGCGAACCCGGTCCGTGTCCAAGTCCGGCGGTCAAAATAATTGCTACCGCCGCGCCTTTCGTCGCGGCGTCACGCACGACCGAACGCACCGCCGCTGGCGGCACGCCGATCACCACAACATCGGGCGGGCCGGGCAGCGCGTCGCACGATTTGACGGCGGCAATCCCTTCGAGGCTGTCGTAGTGCGGATTGACCAAATAAATCTCGCCGGCAAAACCGCCGCTGCGCAGATTTTTCAAAACCGCCCGGCCTGGCGAAGTGTCGCGCGGGCTGCCGCCGACGACGGCGATCGAGCGGGGCGCAAAGAGTCTGTCGAGACGATAGGTCGACATGTCCCTTCCGGTCCCATGCCTTCAGGTCGGTCGCCTTAAGGAGCGCCGGCTATGCGTCGTGCCTATTTTGGCTCGCTTACTATGACTTTCGTATCTTGCCTTGCCTACTTTGCTTTGGCGACTTTCAGCTTCAAA
This sequence comes from Xanthobacteraceae bacterium, assembly GCA_035943155.1. GTDB lineage: Bacteria > Pseudomonadota > Alphaproteobacteria > Rhizobiales > Xanthobacteraceae > BOG-931. The sequence continues at coordinate 3,623 of DASZCJ010000275.1, forward strand.
ATCTGGTCGGCGGTGCCGTGCGCAAGCTTCGCCATGTCGGCTGGCGCCAGCGCAATGCGATCGAGGAATTTCCGGCCGGCGATGTTCGGCGCGTAGGGGTAATCGACCGAGAACATGATGCGGTCGATACCGAAGGTCAAAAGCGCGGCGAGGAACGGCGGCTCGTCGAAAATGCCACTGGTGGTGAGCCAGACCTGATCGAGAATGGCGCGTGTGATCGGCCGTTTTAGATGGCCGATATCATGCTTAAAGACCTGATCGATGCGCGCCATCATCATCGGCAGCATCTCGCCCATGTGACCGACGATCAGGCGCAGCCGCGGATGCCGGTCGAGCGTGCCGGCGACCGCCATGCGCAAAAGATGCACCGCGGTTTCCGAATGCCAGCCCCAGCCGGCCGTCTCGAGCACGCGGTCGGCGCCGTCCGGCAGACCGGAGAAATAGGCTTGGCGCACCGGCTCCGGCGGAATGTGCGGATGAATGTAGATCGGCACGTCTAGCTCGACCGCTGCGGCAAGCAGAACGTCGTAGCTCGGGTGATCGAGGAAGCGGCCTTCGGTGGTGCCATTGACCATGCCGCCGACAAAGCCGAGTTCTTTCACAGCGCGCTTAAGCTCGACCGCGGCTGCATCTGGCGTTTGCAGCGGCAGGCTGGCGAAGCCGGCGAAGCGGTCGGGGTGGCGCGCCACGGCGGCGGCGAGATGATCGTTGAGTTCGCGGGCAAGTGCGATGCCATCGGCGCCGGGAAGAAGATCGGGGCCTGGGCCGCTGTTCGAGAGCACCTGCACCGTGATGCCGGTTTCGTCCATCGACTTGAGCCGGATCTCGCCGATCTCGGGCAACAGCTCCAAGGGGTTCGGCGCGCCCGGCGAGAGATTGCGCGGCCGGTACCCGCGGCGGTTGATGATATCTTTGGCAATGCGCTGGCTGAGCGAGGGCACCGCAAAGTGCTCCTCAAGGGCAACGGTACGCATGGACGATTTTCCCTCCCGACTTTACTGGCGCCGGAATTCATCGCTAGCGCGCATATCGCGAAACTCGAATGGCGTTGCCGTCCTGGCGCATCGGCCTTGTCGCATCCTGCGGCTCATTCAGCAAGCGTATGGGGATCGCGAATGATTTTGCCGCGCCAGTCGGCTCGCGACGGCGCAACACCACGGCCAAACAAACGATTTGTTTTGTTAAGGCTTTCGCAGGCCTGTCATAATTGGCCCGATGATGGTCTTGCGGACGAAACGGCATCCCGCTAAAAATAAAGCTTCGAGCTTTCGGCCGAATGACTAGGCCTTGCAGCGACTAAATAGAAGCGCGCCTGACTGACGATCTTTCACCAAAAACTCGAGCGAACCGAGCCGGCCAACTCACACGGCTCACATCTGCATGCCTATGAGGAGAGAGACCAGTGGATAACGGCACCGTAAAGTGGTTCAACGCGCAGAAGGGGTATGGATTCATTCAACCCGAGGGCGGCGGCAAGGACGTGTTTGTCCATATCAGTGCCGTCGAACGGGCCGGGCTCCGCGAACTAAGGGAAGGTCAACGTGTTTCCTTCGAAGTCGTGGTGGACCGCAAGACCGGCAAGTCGGCCGCTGAAAATCTAAAAACGTTGTGACACATTCCGCGGTCGCGGTTTTAATTTTAGCCCCGGACCGCGGCCCCGCGATCCGGGGTAATTTTTTGCTCTGAAGTTAAGCGAAATCTGGCGGAGCGAAGTGCGGCGGCCGGGATTTCAGGCCGCGTGCGCGGCTACCACCTCGGCAATGCCGTCGACCACTTCCTCGATCATGGCCTTGTCGTCGCCTTCGCCCATGATGCGAATGACGGGCTCGGTGCCGGAGGGGCGCACCACCAGCCGGCCTTGCCCGTTGAGCCGGCTTTCCGCATCGGCGATGGCGCTGCGCACCTTCGAATTCTCGAGCGGCTTGCCGCTGCGATAGCGGACGTTGCGCATGACTTGCGGCAGCGGCTCGAACCGGTGACAGACTTCGGAAACCGGTTTGTTCTTCTTCTTGACCACCGCGAGCAACTGCAATGCGGCGACAAAGCCGTCGCCGGTCGTCGTATAATTCGACAGGATGATGTGACCGGACTGCTCGCCGCCGACGTTGTAGTCATGCTCGCGCATATATTCGAGCACATAGCGGTCGCCGACCGGGGT
>DASZCJ010000276.1:0-1593 GCA_035943155.1 Xanthobacteraceae bacterium
TCCCGAGGCAGTAGCGAAGTGGATGCGGCGCACGCTGGTGCGCACCTGGGCCCCGAGCTTGAGCAGCTTGAGGCGAATGGTGGCGACGGCGGCATCGGCGAACTGGCTGTGGCGCAGACCGACGCGGCGCAAGGTGTCGACAAGAACATAGGCCATGGCGGAGAACCACAAGCGGAGTTGATTGGCCTGCATGGTGGCCGACGAGGCGCGATCGGCGAACAGCTCGAACTGCTCGCCGATGCGGTTCTCGGCCTCTCCGCGGGCGCAGTAGAGCTCCTCGTAGAGTGCGCGCGCGTCGTTGGCAGTGCGGCTGCGCTTGAGTGAGGTGACGACGAAGCGAGGATTGGCGCCCTCCAGCGTGTGCTCGGCCTTGCCGACGACGCGCCGGGTGCGGCTCCAGCTGTCAAGCGTGCGATATTGGAAGTCGCGGAATACGCGCGCCGGCTGGCCCGAGGCGGCGCATAAACGCTTCACCTCGGCAAGCTGATCGACCAGCGCCGCCTCCAGGCGGCGATTGCGCGCCAGGCCAAACACGTAGTCGACGCGGTTCGCCTCACACCAACTCATCAGTTCGTCGTTGGAGAAGCCGCTGTCGGCGCGCAGGATGATGTGCACCCGCGGCCAGCGCTGGCGGATCTGCGCAATGATGCGCGCCATCTCCTCGACCGCGCCGTCGCTGCCCGCAACGTTGGCAAGCCGCTGGCGGGCCAGCAGCAGGTGCCGACCGCAGAACACGTAGAGCGGCAGGTAGCAGTATTCATCGTAGTAGCCGTGGAAGAAACGACCCTCCTGCGTCCCGTGCAGCGGGATGTCGGTGTTGTCGAGATCCAGCACGATCTCCCGTGGCGCACGCTCATGCGCCTCGAGGAAGAGATCGACCAGCAGCGCATCGACCTGCGCTCCGTCGCAATCGATCTTGTGATACTTCGACGCGAAGTGCCGCGGCGTGTGCTCCAGGCGATTGAGTGTGCTCTTGCCAGCCAACGCCTCGCAGTCGGTTCGCAGTACCGGCCTCAACTTGCCCGCCAGCACGGCAAACGTCGGATCCTTGCGCAGTTCGTCGTGATCGTTGAGGTCCTCGTAGCCCAACGCCAGGCCGAAGATGCGCTGCCCCACCAGCGTCTCGACCTGATGCTCGACATAGCGGGGGTCACGCCGATCAATGAAGCAGTTGGCCAAGCGACGCACCAGCCCGAGGCATCGGTCGACCTGTCCCAGCAGCAGCGCGCCCGCGTTCGAGGTGATGTTCCCGCCGTCGAAGCCCGCAACCACCGAGCGCCGTTCAACCGCTTCAAATTCGAATAGCTTCGCCGTACACTCTGTCCGCATCGGGGCATACCTCGGATCGTGGAGAAACTGTTGCAGCACAACGCTTCTCCCAGATTCTCAGCCCCGATGCACTCCCCGCGTATGAGAAATCTGGGCTAGTCTTGGGTCTGGCGCTCCTTGGAGCGATAACGTCGGTGCGGCGCGCGGATGCGCAGCGCCCGAATATCGTTTTCATCATGGCGGACGACCTGGGCAACGCCGACCTCGGCTACCGTGGGGGCGAGATCAAGTCTCCCAACATCGACAAGCTTGCCAAAGAGGGAG
>DASZCJ010000277.1:0-4288 GCA_035943155.1 Xanthobacteraceae bacterium
ATCAGGAACACCATCACCTGAAAGCCCAACCGCTTGCGCGCGTCGAGCGTCGGCTCGGCGGCCCACATCAAAAATGCCGCCACGTCGCGGCCATATTGATCGACGGTGGTCGGCGTGCCGTCGGTATATTCAACCTGGCCGTCGCTCAACGGCTTCGGCATGCCAATGCCATGGCCTGGAAAATATTTGTTGTATTGCCCGCTCGGCGGCAGCACGAAACCGGCAGGAGCATTCTCGTAGCCGGTCACGATGGCGTGGATGTAATCGGGACCGTCCTCTTGGTACATCGTGAAGGCGTCAAAGATGAACCGGGGAAAGCCCCACTCGTAGCCTCGCGCCTTGGCGAGATCGGACATGTCCGGCGGCAGCTTGCCGCCGAGCGCGGCGCGGGCACTTTGCTCGTTCGGAAACGGTGGCGGAAAGTAATCGGATATTTTGCCTGGCCGCTTGAACATCTTGCCCTGATCGTTCGGCCCGTCGGTAACCTGGAAACTTGCCGCAATCGTTGCCGCTTGGGCTTCGCTGAAATCGGGACCGCCCGGCTCAGCGAGATTGCGGAATGAAAGGAGCTTGATGCTGTGACAGCTAGAACAGACCTCCTGATAAACCTTAAAGCCGCGCTGCAGCTGGGCTTGGTCGTAGAGACCGAAAGGACCCGAAAACGACCAGTGCAGGCGGGGCGGCGCATCGGCCTCCTGCGCGAAGGCGGTGGCACCGATGCCGCAAAGCACGCCCGCGAGCGCCAAAGCGAGCACGAGCCTGAGACGACGCTTCATGCCGGCTCCCTTCACGCGTGCGCGCCTGGCGGCGGTGGCGCCGAGGCTCCGGCCGGAACGCCGTGCCGCAAGACCGATTCAGATATCGAATTCGGCAACGGCTTGGTTCTCTCGAACAGCCCCAACAGCGGCAGGATCACGAAGAAGAATGCGAAATAGTAGACGGTGAGAATACGCGTCGCGATCACATAGCCGCCGGTTGGTTCCTGCGAGCCGAGATAGCCGAGCCCGATGACCGCGGCAAAGAAAATGAACAAAAACTGCCGATAGAGCGGACGGTAATTGGCTGAGCGCACACGCGACGTATCGAGCCAAGGCATGAAAGCGAGCACGATGATTGAGACGGCGAGCGCGGTTACACCGAGAAGCTTGTTCGGGATGCCGCGCAGGATTGCGTAGAACGGCAGGTAATACCATTCGGGCACAATGTGTGTTGGGGTCTGGCTCGGGTTCGCCGGAATGTAATTGTCCGAATGAAGAAGATAATTCGGAATGTAAAAGATGAACCAAGCAAACACGATGCAGAACACGCCGATGAAAAATGCATCCTTCACCGTGGCGTAGGGCGTAAACGCAACCACGTCTTTGTCGGCCTTCGGCTCGACGCCGGTCGGATTGTTCTGCCCGACCATGTGCAGCGCCCAGATGTGCAGCGCCACGACGCCAACGATGACGAACGGTAACAGGTAGTGCAGCGAGTAAAACCGATTGAGCGTCGGATTACCGACCGCGAAGCCGCCCCACAACCAGGTGACGATCGAGCTACCGACCACGGGGATGGCGGAGAACAGATTGGTGATGACGGTCGCCGCCCAGAAGCTCATCTGACCCCACGGCAGCACGTAGCCCATGAAGCCGGTAATGACCATCAGCAGGAACAAGATGACCCCGAGTATCCACAATACTTCGCGCGGCTCCTTGTAGGAGCCGTAATACATGCCGCGCGCCATATGAACATAGACGGCGACGAAAAAGAACGAGGCGCCGGTGGCGTGGATGTAGCGTAACAGCCAGCCGTAATTCACGTCGCGCATAATTGTTTCGACGGAATCGAAGGCAAAATCGACGTGTGGCGTGTAATGCATCGCCAGCACGATGCCGGTGATGATCTGCACACCAAGCATGAAGGTGAGGATGCCGCCGAAGGTCCACCAATAATTCAAATTTCGCGGGGTGGGATAGGCGACAAAGGACGAATAGACCAAGCTCGCGATCGGCAGCCGGCGCTCCAGCCATTTCATGAATGCGCTTTGCGGCTCGTAAATCGGGTGTCCGCTCATCATCGAACCTTGTTTGCCGATCCTCATTCGCCTTGCCGATTGCCCCGTCCACGCTGCAGACCGCCCGTCTTAGACCTGCTCGCAAGCGATGCAGGCAGGCGGGTTCTCGGCGGCGGACAGACCGCTAACCCCCGACCTGGGGAAGGCCCGAGGCGTCGCGTTCCGGCGGCGTTCTATTGGCACCCTTGCCGGAACAGCGCAAGTGTGGCTTCGACCGATGCAACCCGTCACGGGGATTGTGAGTTTTGACCGCCCATGCGCATCGCCTTGTACCAACCGGATATCCCACAAAATACCGGGACCGTATTGCGCCTATGCGCGTGCGTGGGGATTGAGGCCCACATCATCGAGCCGACAGGCTTTCCCTCTTCCGATCGCGCCTTCCGCCGCGCCGGAATGGATTACCTCGAAGCCGTAGCCCTCACCCGGCACGCTTCATGGCGCGCTTTCGAAATATGGCGCCAGCGTCGGCCTTGTCGCCTCATCTTATTTACGACCAAGGCGACCCTGTCCTATCTCGATTTCGGCTTTGCCCCGGACGACGTCCTCCTCTTCGGCCGCGAATCGGCTGGCGTAACCGAGGCGGTCCATGCCGCCGCGGATGCCCGGCTTGTGATCCCGATGCGGCCGGGCATGCGATCGCTCAATGTCGCGATCGCCGCCGCGCTCGCCGTCGGGGAAGCGCTGCGGCAGACCCGCGATACTGGCAGCGCGCGACACCCGGCAATTGACCCATTGCGCGGATGACGCGTTAAAAACAACTAGAGCGTAGCTCTAGCATTTTGATGGAGCATGATCTTTTCGGAAAACCGGTTTCCACTTTTCCGGATCATGCTCTAAGCCTCGACGATGCCTGGCCGGCCGCCCTGCACGGCGAAAGTCCTAAACGTGGCGATTGTCGCCTTTGGATCATGCGCATCGGAGACCACGCGCATTTTCGCCTGCATCTGCTCCGGCAAAAGATCGACGACGACATAGCCGCGTCGCCGGCTGTCGAAGAAATGCACGTGCGGATTATCCGGCAGCGCCCGCGCAATGGGATCGTAGGGCGGCCCGTAGGATGAAATTGAGGTGCCGACCAATTCGGTGGCGACCACCGGAGAGGACTGATCGTCAAAATCGAGCTTGAGATCGTTGGCGAAGAACGAATGAATGTCGCCGGAAACGACAACTGGATTGGACACTTTGCTGTCGTGGATGTGCGCCAATAGCCGCTGGCGATTGGCCGGATAGCCATTCCAATCATCGGTTGAAAACGCGTCCATGCCGTCACGTTTTATTCGAAGCTGCGCCATCAGCACGTCCTGCGCGATCAAATTCCACCGCGCTGTGCTGTGCGCGAGCCCGGCGTAAAGCCAAGCCTCCTGGCCAAAGCCCATCATGGTGCGGCCGGCCGCAAGCCGCTCCGGACAACCGGCGTTGATTTCCAAATGCTAGCCGCCCTTGTTTGGCGGAGCGTAACAGGCCTCGCGCGAGCGATATTGACGGCCATCGATGACGGAAATTTCGATGAGATCGCCGAAGGTGAAGCGGTCATAGATTTGCATCAACGGACCGTTGGGACACGATCGGGCGCACCGGCATGTGTTCGTAGAAGGCCTGATAGGCGGCGGCGCGCCGGATCAAGAATTGCTCGGGGTCGTCGAAAGTTTCCGACCATTTATCCGCGTAATCGTTTTGCACTTCGTGATCGTCCCAGGTGACGATCGCCGGAACCCGTGCGTGCAAATCTTGCAGATCCGGATCGAGCCGATATTGCGCATAGCGATTGCGGTAGGTCGGCAGCGTCGCGGCCACGATGCCATCGCTATGCCGCCGCACGATCGGCCGATATTGCTCGATGGTCTCGTAGATATAGTCGCCGAGAAAAAGAACGAAGTCGGGATCTTCGCCGGCTAGATGCCGGTACGCCGAGAAATATCCGTGCTCGTAAGCAGGAAACAAAACCGAATCGCACTTTGCGCAGTGCCGACCCCGAGATCGGCAGCGTGATCGCGCGTCCGATCGCGCTGACGGCATCGCCACTGAGGAAGCGGTACCAATAGGAACGGCCGGGTTGCAGACCGGCAACATCGAGATGCACCGAATAGGCGAAAGCCGCTTCCGCCGTCGCGCTACCATGACGCACGATTTCCGTCATGCCGGGGTCGGTCGCGATTTCATAGCGCAGCGTCACGTCGGCGCCGCTCATTCCGCCCGGAGTTTCCGGATTGCTCGACAGCGGTTCGGGCG
>DASZCJ010000278.1:0-8856 GCA_035943155.1 Xanthobacteraceae bacterium
GTGCATTGGACGCCGGCGGTGGTGCTGAGCAAGGGTGACGGCAAGAAAGGCGACGGCGCCATCCGCGTCGGCCTGCCGGACGGGCGCATTCTGCCGCTCGCGGTGTGGAGTGGCGCGATGCGGCGCGGCCTCGGCGTGTACGACGTGGTTTATGTCCGCGTCATCGAGAGCAAAGCCGTCCAAACCAGAGCAAAGACCAAATCCGGCGCCGGCGCAGCGCAAGGTGCCAGCCAAGCCGGCGGCCAAGGTGGGGGACAGGCGCAGTTGCGCGTGCGCCCGACCGTGCAAGGCGCGGCGCTGGTGCTCGAGAACAAAAGCGGCCGCATCCTGGCGATGGCCGGCAGCTTTTCTTACCCGCTGAGCCAGCTCAATCGCACGGCGCAGAGCCAGCGCCAGCCCGGGTCGGCCATGAAGCCGCTGACCTATCTCACCGCGCTCGACCATGGCTTGCAGCCGAACACCTTGGTGCCCAACGAGCCGATCACCTTGCCGCCGATCGGCGGCAGCCTTGCCGGCCGCGACGTGATCAGCCGCGGCTATGCGCGTCCGCAGGATTTCTGGTCGCCGCGCAACGCCGATTACAACGAGGGTGGCCTGTTCACGATGCGGCGCGGGCTCGAGAATTCCATCAACGTGGTCACCGCGCATCTGCTCGATGGTGGCATCAGCAGCAGCCCGGAGAAAAGCCTCGACGCGGTCTGCGCCACCGCCGTCGCTGCGAAAATCTATTCGGAATGCGTGCGCTACTACCCGTTCGTGCTCGGCGCGCAGCCGGTGCGGATGATCGATCTCGCCGCCTTCTATGCGGCGGTCGCCAACGAAGGCGCGCTGCCGCAGCCGCACGGCATCGATTCGATCGAGGAGAACGGCCGCACGGTTTACGAATATCCGAACACGCCGCTGCCGTGGATCGGCGCCGCCGACCGCGCCTCGTTTTACCAGCTCAAGACCATGCTGCAGGGCGTGGTGGCGCGCGGCACCGCCCGCGCGATCAGCGGGCTGTCGCCCTATGTCGCCGGCAAAACCGGCACCACCGAAAATGCCGTCGACGGCTGGTTCATCGGCTTCACCAATGATGTAACCGTTGCCGTATGGGTCGGCTACGACAATGCCGACCGCAAGCGCCGCTCGCTCGGCTCGAACGAAACCGGCGCGCGCCTGGCGCTGCCGATCTTCCAGCCCATTATCGAGGCGATATGGGCCGAACACGTCGCGCCGAAAACACTTCTAAGCGGGCCCTCGCCCGAGGCGAAACGTCTTCTTGTCGATGCGCCGATCGACTACATGACCGGTGAGCGTGTCGCCAGCGGCGGCTTCATCGAGCATTTCCGCCGTGACGCCGAGGATACCCAGTATCAATTGGTGTCGCGCGAGGGTTTCTATTATCAGGGCGATCAATGGGGCTACGGCGACCAAGGCTTTTACGGGGGTGGATACAATCGTAATGGACAATGGATCGGACGATCCTATTACCCCAATTGGCGATCGCTGCCGGCACAACCCCCGCCCACAGCCCGCGGCCTTTTCCAGCCATGGCGATGGAGCGACAACCCGTCGCCGTTCCGTGAATTCTTCTGGGGCGGGCGCGTGAACTGACGGAAATGCCTTGAAAGAAGCTCGGATGGTGTGCGCGGCGATCCTGGTCCTCGCCTTGCTTGGTGGCACGTTGTTCGGCCCGCTGCCGTTTGTTTCTATTGTTCTGGCGCAGGACTATCGCATCGACGACGTGAGCTCGGTGCGCAAGGCTGACGCCGCTCGGCTGGCGCCGGGAGCAATCGAATTCAGCGATCAGACCAGCGCCGGCGGCCTCAACAGCGAGACCGCACTGGTCCCCTTCGACGAATGGGCAAGCCGGCGTCCCCTTGAGAAGAAATTTCTTACGCTTTTTCCAAGCTATGTCGAACCGGTCGTGAACGGCGAAAGCGGCCAGATCGAATCGGCGCAGAAGCCGTATACCGAGAAGCTTTACATGTATGTGGCGCAGGCGCGCTTCACGCTGGCCAAATCGCCCACAGCGATCGATCTAGCGCATTACGTCACGCTTGCATTTCTGCAAAAGATCGATCCCGCCATACAGCACAAGACGATTGCCGCGAGCGAGGTGACGACTTTTAAGGACAAAGCCGGGACCGGTAACGATAATCCCGATCGCAAATGGTGCACCGGCATCGCAAATTTGATCTGCATACAATCGACCTACAAGCTCGAAGGCAAGATTCCGATCGGCATCATGCTGGTGAATAAATTGCGTGATTCGAAAAAAGTCGCCGACCACATCGACTTCCAGAGCGAATTGGCCGCACTTGCGCCGTCCGATCTCGATCAGAACGGCCTGCAGGAATTGACCGGTCTACCCATCGCGGTGAGCGGCGTACTCGAGCAGAATATCTTTTACGTCAATCAGATCATGAAGTTCGGGAAATTTTTTGCCGTGTTTCAGGCGCATCCGTCGAATGCCGAAAAGACGGTCGTGACCGCGTTCATGGCGCTGGCGATCAAAGCCAGCGTGCTCGACGAGAGGCGTGCATTCGAGAAGGTGCCGGTTCTGCGCAACCTCGTGCCGGCCCAAGTGCTCATGGGCCAATCGTCGTTTAATTCCGGCGCTTCGATCAGCGCCGGCCTGCCCAAATACGCCCGCAACGAGATCAAAACCGTCGCCAGTCTTTTGCAGAGCAAGTAATCTTGTTGCTGGCGCGAGTGAGCCATGCCGCGCGAAAGTTTTCTCCTCGATGCACGAGACGGATTTCTCCCACGAACATAGCGAGACGGCAGCGGAACGCACCGCGATCGCGCGGACGATCTGGGCCCAGGACAATCTGGTCTTCACCACCGTCGGCATCGATATTGGCAGTTCGACTTCACATTTGTTGTTCGCCAAGCTGGTCCTGCAGCGCCAATCGCAAGCGCTATCGAGCCGTTTTGTCGTCACCGGCCGTGAGATCGTGCACCGTTCGCCGATCCTGCTGACGCCGTTTCTGGCCGATGGCCTGATCGATGCCGCCGCGCTCGGCGCATTCATCGCGCGCTGCTACCGCGATGCCGGTTTCAGCCAAGCCGCAATCGACAGCGGCGCGGTGATCCTCACCGGCGAAGCGATCAAGCGTAAGAACGCACGCGCAATCGATGAGCTGTTTGCCGCGCAAGCGGGCAAATTCGTTTGCGCCAGCGCCGGCCATAAGCTCGAGGCCCGCCTCGCCGCGCACGGCTCAGGCGCGGTGGCGCTGTCGAAAAGCCGCAACATCTGCGTGCTGCACATCGATGTCGGCGGCGGCACCACCAAGCTCGCTTTGATCGACCGCGGTACCATTGTCGGGCTCGCAGCCTTTGCCGTCGGCGGGCGCTTGATCGCAACCGACGGCAGCGGCGCCTGGACGCGTATTGACGAATCGGCGCAACGCATTGCCGATGATTTATCGTTGGCATTATCTCCGTCGACACTGGCCGATGAAGCCGTGCGCCGGCGGATCGTGCAGCGGCTCGCGGTGACGGCGGCCGACATCATCCTCAATGCCCCGCTCGACGCACTCGCGCAATCGCTACTGCTGACCGAGCCGCTGCCGCGTAATGTCGCGCCGGCAGCGCTGACATTTTCAGGCGGCGTTGCCGAATACATATTCGGCCACGAGCGTGCAGCATTCGGCGATATTGCCAAACCGCTGGCGAACGAGTTGGCCGGCCAACTAAGCCGCCGCAGCGGCTTGCCGTTGATCGATCCCGGCCAGCGCATCCGCGCCACCGCGATTGGCGCGTCGCAGTTTACGGTGCAGGTCAGCGGCAAGACCATTTACCTACCCGATCCTTACGTGCTGCCGGTGCGCAATGTACCGGTCGTGCATATTACGATGGATGCCGAGGACCTCGATCGTGAACGCATTGCGACCGAGCTGCGCCGCGGACTCGACGAAATCGGCCTCGACGACTTCGGTCACGTCGCCATCGCATTCACCTGGCCCGGCGATCCGGACCATGCGCGGCTGAGCGCGGCCGGCCAAGCCATCCTCACAGCACTGCGGCCGCTGCAGGACAGTATCAAGCTTCTGCTATTGGCGATCGACGGCGATATCGGCAAGACGTTCGGACGGCTTCTGCATCGCGAATTGCATCGGCCCGGCAAACTTATCTGTATCGACGGCGTGGAACTGCATGCGCTCGACTATATCGACGTCGGCGAATTGATTGCCCCGCCCGGCGTCGTTCCGGTGGTGATCAAGTCGCTGCTGTTCGCATAATCGATTATGATCGTCGGCTCGACTCTCCCTCTCCCCGCATGCGGGGAGAGGGTTGGGGTGAGGGGGCGATCCAGCTAGAGTCAGAATCCGGCAACGCCCCTCACCGGATTGCGATGCAATCCGACCTCTCCCCGCCCGCGGGGAGAGGTAGTTTCGGCGGAGGAAACGACATGAACGTCCGCGAGACGCCGCGAATTAAGCCGCGTTACGGCATCGATCCCTATGTGGACTGGCTTGCCCGCGAGGGCATCCCGGTGACCGAGGACTACGGCGTCTATCTGTTCGGCGTCGAAACCGCGCCGTGGCCGCGTTATGGCGTCAACGGCGCAGCGGTGCATCTCAAGGGCCGCGGCGATTTCGCCAATATGTTTGTTTTCGACATTGCTCCCGGCAAGTCGACCGCGCCGCAGCGGCACCTTTACGAAGAGGTCGTCTACGTACTCGAGGGCCACGGCTCGACGCAGCTGGAATTGGCCGACGGCAGCCGCCGCAGCTTCGAATGGGGCGCCAAGAGTCTGTTCGCTATTCCGCTTAATGCCAAGCACCGCCATTTCAACGGCAGCGGCGCCGAGCGCGCGCTTCTTGTTTCCACCACCAACCTGCCGATGGTGATGAACGTCTTCCACAATGAGAAATTCGTGTTCGACTGCGATTTCGATTTCAGCGACCGCGCCGGCAAGCACGAATACTTCGCCGGTGACGGCGATCTCATTACGGTGCGGCCCGGCAATCACATGTGGGAAACCAATTTTGTGCCGGACTTGACTGCGATCGAGCTGAAAAGCTGGGGCGATCGCGGCGGCGGCGGCACCAACATCATGTTCGTGCTCGCCGACGGAACGATGCACGCCCACATTTCGGAAATGCCGGTCGGCACCTACAAAAAAGCGCATCGGCACGGACCGAGCTTTCACGTCATGTGCGTCATCGGCCAGGGTTTCTCATTGCTGTGGTACGAGCACGAGAAGGATTTCCGCCGCATCGATTGGCAGCACGGCATGGTGCTGGTGCCGGCCGACCGGCAATTTCATCAGCACTTCAATACCGGGCCGCAGCCGGCGCGTTATTTCGCCACCGCCGTCGGCGGCTTGCGCTATCCGACGATGCGCGCGCAGCGCGTTTCACTGCTCGGCGCCGCGGAAGGCGACACGCCGGCGGTGTCGAAAAGTGTCAAGGAAGGCGGTGATCAGATCGAATATGAGGATCAGGACCCGCGCATCCACCGCATCTGGCTCGAAGAGATGCGCCGCAACGGCGCGCCGCCGAAAATGGAAAAATACGTCGCGACGCCGGAGGATATGAAAGCGGGCACCGCGGAGGTCAAATAAAGCAGCCGGCTTTGTCCGCCAAGGCCCGATAACAGATATCCCTCACTCGATCACCTCGTCGGCGAGCGATAGAAGATTGTCGGAGATCTTGACTCCGAGCGCCTTCGCGGTTTTGAGGTTGATCACCAGCTCGAACTTGGTGACTTGCATCACCGGAAGGTCGGCCGGCTTCTCGCCTTTAAGAACGCGACCAACGTATAGGCCCACCAACCGATACATTTCCGTGATGCTGGTCCCATAGCTCATCAGGCCGCCAGCCAGCGCATATTCCCGAAACTGGTAGATGGCTGGCACACGATGTTGCGCTGCCAATGCAACCAGTCGCTTCCGCCTTGTATCGAAAAACGGATCGGCGCCGACCAAAAGAGCACGAACGTGCTGCGGAGCAAGCGCAGCAAAGGCTGCTTCGATCTTCTCATCGCTGCCGCCATCGAGAATGACAAGGCTTTGTCCCAACGCATGCGCCGCTTCCTGCACGTCCCTGATCTGCACCTGTCCGACAGACTTATCTGGGTTCACCAGCAGCGCTATGACCTCTACGCCAGGAACCAGGTCGCGCAGCAGCCCAAGACGCTTTGCTCCAAGGTTCGCCGTCAAAAAAGTGGCACCTGTGACGTTGCCGTCAGGCCGGTTAAGGCTGGCGACCAAGCCCATCCCCACGGGATCTCCCCCGCTTCCAAAGACGACCGGTATGGTCGTGGTTGCTGCTTTTGCGGCGGGGCCAGATTCGCCCAAAGCCGCGATGACGTCCACCGGACGGTGAACCAATTCGCGTGCCAACGCGGGCAAGCGATCAGACTGGCCTTCTGCCCAGCGGAAATCGATCGTCACATTCTGGGGAGCGGCATACCCGGCCTCCGACAGTCCTTTGCGGAACGCCGTGACCACGCCAGCCGACTCGGCCGACGAACGGCCGCTGAGAAACCCGATCACCGGAGGCGCGGTTTGCTGCGCATGCGAGGCGAGCGACCACGATGCTGCGGCGCCGCCGACTAGCGTGATGAAGTCGCGCCGTCTCACTCGATCACCTCGTCGGCGCGGGCGAGCAACGTCGGGGAGACCTCAATGCCGAGCGAGCGCGCAGTCTGCAAATTGATAACGAGCTCGAACTTGGTCGATTGCAGAACCGGAAGGTCCGCCGGTTTGGCGCCGTTCAATATGCTGCCAGCATAGACACCGACCTGGCGGAATACATCGGCAATGCTCGTTCCGTAGCTCATCAGGACACCAGCTTCGACGCTCTCGCGTGCAAAGGCGCTGGCAGGTAACCGGTCACGCGCCGCAAGCGTCGCGAATTGCACGCCACGGCTGACAAAGTAGCCGTCGGGCGCAATGAATAACGCATCGGCCCGCTCCCGCGAGATAGATGCAAAGGCCGTCTCAATTTCGGCTGCGGTCGTCGCCTTGAAGAACAGAAGTTCCAAACCGAGGACGGCGGCGGCTTCTTTGAGCGCCTTTGAAGTGGCCTCTGCCGTCACGGCGTTGGCGGGATTGAGTAGAACTGCAAAACGTTTCACTTTTGGCAGCATCTCGTGCATTAGCCCGAGTCGTTTGGCATCAATCTCGCTTGCGAAAAAGTTGATCCCGGTCGCATTGCCGCCCGGCTTTGCAAGGCTCGCGACCAAGCCAAGCGCGACCGGGTCCTCGCCGACGCCAAACACGATCGGCATTGTTGAGGTGGCGGATTTAGCGGCAAGCGAGGCTGGACTATTCGCGGCTGTGGCAATCACGGCCACCCTGCGTCGGATCAGGTCATCCAGCAGCGCCGGCACGCGTTCGTAATGGCCATCGAGCCAGTGGTACTCAACCACGACGTTCTGGCCATCGTTGCGGCCTGTTTGACTCAGGCCTCTACGAAACTCAGAAGCCAAACGGGGGTCTGATGCTCGCCCGTTGATCAAAACGACGACCGGCTGTCCATCCGCTTGCTGCGCCTGAGCAAACATCGGCCAGGTGATGGCTGAGCCGCAGATCAGTGCGATGAACTCGCGCCGCCTCACTCGATCACCTCATCGGCACGGGCGAGAAGCGCTGGTGGAAGTTCGAGGCCGAGCGCCTTCGCCGTCTGCAGGTTGATCACCAACTCGAACTTGGTCGCCTGCAGCACAGGGAGGTCGGCCGGCTTGGCGCCCTTGAGGATACTGCCGGTATAGATACCCACTTGGCGAAACATGTCCGCAAGACTGGCCCCATAGCTCATCAGCCCTCCGGTTTCGACCATCTCACGCACGGCATAACTCGCAGGTATCCTGTCGCGCGCCGGCAGCGTAGCAAATTGGCTGCGGCGGCTTAGGAAGAATCCATCGCCCGCAACGAAAAGAGCGTCAGCCGGTTCGCGCGCAAGATCAGCAAAGGCAGCATTGATCTCGTTGCTCGTGCTGGCGTTAATAACCCGCATGTCAAGCCCGACGGCGTGAGCGGTTTCGCGCGCCTCTTTCACTGTGATCTCTGTACTCTGAGCATTGCCTGAGTTGACCAACACTGCAACGCGAGTGGCCTTGGGCAGCAGCTCGTGCAGGAGAGCCAATCGCTTTGAAGTAACCGCCTGGGCGAAAAAATTGACTCCGGTTGCATTGCCGCCCGGATGGGCAAAACTGGTGACCAGACCGAGTGCGACCAGGTCGTCTCCGACTCCAAAGACAATCGGAATAGTAGAGGTCGCAGCCTTAGCCGCGAGAGCACCTGGAGTAATCCCAGGAGTGGCGATCACGGTTACGTGGCGTCTGACCAGGTCGGCCGCCAGCGCCGCCAGTCCGTCGTATTGGCCCGCCAGCCAATGGTACTCGACGATGACATTCTGACCCTCGTCATACCCGGTTTCGTTCAGGCCTTTCCGGAACGCGGCCGCGTTGCGCGCCGCGCCATCGGCCGTCCCCGCGTTGATAAACCCGATCACCGGCAGCGCCGACTGCTGCGCACGCGCCGCGAGCGGCCATGCAATCGTCGAACCGCCAATCGCTCTGATGAAATCGCGTCGCCGCACGTGCTTCCCCTGAAGCCGAGGACTAGCACTCTACCACATCGTTGGGATGGGAGTTCTGCATCACAGCAAATTGGACCGCACAACTTCCGCCCGGATCAGTCGCTACCGAAGTCTGTGTCTACACGTCCGGGGTTGCCAACAAAGCCGACAGCCTTTGCGACTGAGCGGCAGCGAAAAACTCAAAGATGCATGAAAATATTTCGTCCTTTTTTAATTGACATGTGTCCCCGTTACGGTTACTTATAGCTTTGAACCTCGCCCATCTCGGACGTGGCCCGGCAGGCATAGCCGGGGCACGCGCGGACGAGTGCGGTGC
>DASZCJ010000279.1:0-8577 GCA_035943155.1 Xanthobacteraceae bacterium
CGGTACAGCCACGTTGAGGAAACCGATGACCGAAATTCACAAAACCATCGAAAAGGCGCAGGAAGGCGAGCACAGCCAATATTTCAACCGGCGGATCGCATTGCTGATCGCGGTGCTCGCACTGTTCCTGTCATTTTCCGAAACGCTCGGCAAAAGCGCGCAGACCGAGGCGATCGCCGCCAATGTCGAATCCTCGGATCTATGGGCGTTCTTTCAGGCCAAAAGCATTCGCATGACGCAGGTCAATACCGCTGCCGAGGAAATGCTGGTTGCGGCGGAGGCGGCAGCCGATCCAGGGACGAAAGCGACAATGCAGAAGCAAATCGACGCCTGGAAAAAGACCGCGGCGCGCTACGATTCAGAGCCGTCGACGCGCGAAGGCCGCAAGGAGCTCGCCCAGCGCGCCAAAGAGGAAGAGGAAAAGCGCGATCTGGCGATGGCCAAATACCATCACTACGAACTCGGCTCGGCGGCGTTTCAGGTCGGCATCGTGCTATCCTCGGCGGCGGTGATTACCGGCACGGTGGCGCTCGCCTGGTTAGGGGGTGCGCTCGGCGTGCTCGGCCTGGTGCTTACGGCGTTCGGGTTTTTTGCCCCGCATGCGCTGCCGCTTGTCGCGGTGACATAGGAGACTGCCCGTCATCCTGAGGTGCGAGCGAAGCGAGCCTCGAAGGATGAACGGCCCGGAGCGTCGCCCTTCGAGGGCCGCTCCGCGGCCACCTCAGGGTGACGAAACAACGATCAAAAATTAATCGCGCGCTTGGCAACCGCCAGTGCCGATTCCTTGATCGCTTCGCTCAAGGTCGGATGGGCGTGACAGGTGCGGGCGATGTCTTCCGCCGATGCGCCGAATTCCATGGCGACGGCAGCCTCGCCGATCATGTTACCGGCATCGGGGCCGATGATATGCACGCCGAGTACGCGATCGGTCTTAGCATCGGCGAGAATCTTGACGAAGCCCTCGGCAGTCAGATTGATCCGCGCACGCGCATTGGCGGTGAACGGAAATTTTCCGACGTTGTAAGCGATGCCGGCGGCTTTCAGCTCCTCCTCGCTTTTGCCGACGCAAGCGATTTCCGGAAAAGTATAAACGACGTTGGGAATGACGTCGTAATTCACGTGACCGGCCTGCCCGGCCAGAATTTCGGCGACCGCGACGCCCTCGTCTTCGGCCTTGTGCGCCAGCATCGGCCCGGCGATCACATCGCCAATGGCGTAGATGCCGTCGACATTGGTGCGGTACCGCGCATCGACAACGACACGGCCGCGATTGTCTTTCTTCACGCCGACCGCTTCGAGGCCGAGTCCGTCGGTATAGGGCGCCCGCCCGATCGCGACCAGCACGATATCGGCCTCGAGCATCTCAGCCGAGCCCCCGCCCGTAGCCGGCTCGACCTTGACTTTGAGCGCCTTTCCTGAGGTGTCGATCGCGGCGACTTTGGACGACAGCCGCACCGTGATGCCCTGCTTTTGCACGATGCGATGGAATTGCTTGCCGACCTCGGCATCGATACCCGGAAGAATATGATCGAGGAATTCGACGATCGTCACCTCGGCGCCGAGCCGGCGCCACACCGAGCCGAGCTCGAGCCCGATGATTCCGGCGCCGACGATAAGGAGCTTCTTCGGCACGGCGGTTAATTCAAGCGCGCCGGTCGAGGACACGATGCGTTTTTCGTCAATGTCGATGCCGTTTAGCCGCGCCACATCGGAACCGGTGGCGATGACAATCGCTTTCGTGTCAAGGGTCTGCGCCTTGCCGTCGGCATTTGTGACTTCGACCGTGCCGGGGGCGGTGATGCGCGCGGCGCCGTGCAAGGCCTCGATCTTGTTTTTACGAAACAGATAATCGACGCCTTTGACGTTAACGTCGACGGCCTGCTGCTTGTATTGCAGCATGGTGGCGAGATCGACTGCCGGCGTGCTGACCTTGATGCCCATTTCGGCGAACTTGTGCGAGGCCTCATCAAAAAGCTCCGACGCGTTGAGCATCGCTTTCGAGGGAATGCAGCCGATATTGAGACAGGTGCCGCCGAACGTAGCGCGCTTCTCGACCACCGCGGTCTTCAGGCCGAGTTGCGCGGCGCGGATGGCGCAGACGTAGCCGCCGGGGCCAGAGCCGATGACGATGAGATCGTAAGACATTAAAACTCCCACTCTCAATCGTCATGGCCGGGCTTGACCCGGCCATCCACGTCTTCTTCGGTAAGCTAAGACGTGGATACCCGGCACAAGGTTTTACGCTTGGGCTGGCCAAAGGCCAGACCCGAGTGCCGGGCATGACGGAATCACAAATCCAGCACCAATCGCGCCGGGTCCTCCAGGCATTCCTTCACGCGGACGAGGAAAGTCACGGCTTCGCGGCCGTCGACCAGCCGATGATCGTAGGACAAAGCGAGATACATCATCGGCCGCACCTCGATCTTGCCGGCGACCGCCATCGGCCGCTCGGCAATCTTGTGCATGCCGAGAATGCCGGATTGCGGCGCGTTGAGGATCGGCGTCGACATCAATGAGCCGTAGATGCCGCCATTGGTGATCGTAAACGTGCCGCCCTGCATCTCCTCGATCTTGAGCGCGCCGTCGCGGGCGCGGCGGCCGAAGCCGGCGATCGCCTTCTCGATCTCGGCGAGCGATTTTCCGTCGCAATCGCGCACCACCGGCACGACCAGACCGCGTTCGGTGCCGACCGCGATGCCGATATGATAGTAATTTTTGTAGACGATATCGGCGCCGTCGATCTCGGCATTCACCGACGGAATTTCCTTGAGCGCCTGCACACAGGCGCGCACGAAAAATCCCATGAAGCCGAGCTTCACGCCGTGTTTCTTCTCGAATAAATCGCGGTATTGCGTGCGCAGCGCCATGACGTGACCCATGTCGACCTCATTGAAGGTCGTGAGCATGGCGGCGGTGTTTTGCGCGTCCTTCAAGCGCCGCGCGATGGTTTGACGAAGCCGCGTCATGCGCACGCGCTCCTCACGTGCCGCATCGTCGGGCGGCGTCGGCGCGCGCAGCTGCACCGCTGCCGCTGTAGCCGCGACCGGCGTCGGCGCCGCCGCAGCGCGCTCGATCGCCGCGAGCATGTCGCCCTTGGTGACGCGGCCGTCCTTGCCGCTGCCGGTGACGCTTGCGGCATCGACGCCGGATTCGGTGGCGAGCTTGCGCACCGACGGCGCGAGCGGCGCATCGGACGGCGCATCTGACGATTTAACTGCCGCGGCAGCAGCCGGCTTTGGCGCAGCGGGTTGCGCCGGCACCGCCGCAGCCGATGGTTTTGCCGCGCTTGCCGCCGGCGCGGCTTTGGTTGCCGCGGCAGCGCTTTCCTTGATTTCGCCGAGCAAAGCGCCGACGGCGACCGTATCGCCGTCTTTAGCGGAAATTTCGCCGAGGACGCCTGCCGCCGGCGCCGGCACTTCGATCGTCACCTTGTCGGTTTCAAGCTCGACCAGCGGCTCGTCGACCGCGACTGCATCGCCCGGCTGCTTGAACCATTTGCCGATCGTCGCCTCGGTCACCGATTCGCCGAGCGCCGGCACGCGTATGTCAGTCATAATCTCCTCATCGTCATGGCCGCGCTTGTCGCGGCCATTCACGTCTTTGCTTGTCTCCCGCCGTCAAGAGGTAGACGCCCGACACCAGGTTTTACACTTGGGCCGGTCAAAGGCCAGACCCGAGTGCCGGGCATGACGGCGTGAGAAATCAGGCCAGCGCCTCGTCTATAAATTTGCCGAGTTGCGCGAGGTGAGTAGACATCTGCCCGACCGCGGTCGAGGCGGCGGCGGGCCGTCCGGCATAACGCGCGCGCCGATGCTTGGCGCCGATCTGATTGAGCAACCATTCCAGGAAGATGTCGACGAAGACCCAGCCGCCCATGTTGCGCGGCTCCTCTTGGCACCAAACGATCTCGGCGGCTTTGAAGCGCGACAACTCCGTCATCAATGCCTTGGTCGGGAACGGATAAAGCTGCTCGATGCGCAGCAGATAAATGTCGTCGATGCCGCGCCGCTCGCGCTCCTCATAGAGGTCATAATAAACTTTGCCGGAACAGAGAATAACGCGACGAATTTTGTCATCGGCCACGAGCTTGATTTTTTCATCCGGGTGTAGCTGCGCGTCGTCCCACAACAGCCGGTGGAACGATGTACTGGGGCCCATCTCATCGAGTTGCGATACCGCGCGCCGGTGGCGCAGCAGCGATTTCGGCGTCATCAGGATCAAGGGTTTTCGGAAATCGCGCTTGAGCTGACGACGCAGGATATGGAAATAGTTTGCCGGCGTCGTGCAGTTCGCCACCTGCATATTGTCCTCGGCGCACATCGAGAGAAAACGCTCGAGCCGGGCCGAGGAATGCTCCGGCCCCTGCCCCTCGTAGCCGTGCGGCAACAGGCAGACTAGTCCCGACATGCGCAGCCATTTGCGCTCGCCCGACGAGATGAACTGATCGATCACGACTTGGGCGCCATTAGCGAAATCGCCGAATTGCGCCTCCCACAGCGTCAGCGCGTTCGGCTCGGCGAGCGAATAGCCGTATTCGAAGCCGAGCACGGCTTCCTCCGATAGCATCGAATTGATGACTTCGAAACGCGCCTGGCCCTCACCGAGATTATTGAATGGCGTGCAACGCTGTTCGGTTTCCTGATCGATCAGCACCGAGTGGCGTTGCGAGAACGTGCCGCGTTCGGTGTCCTGCCCCGACAGCCGCACGCGATGGCCGTCAAGCAACAGCGAACAGAAGGCAAGCGCCTCCGCAGTCGACCAGTCGATACCGACGCCCGTTTCGATCGACTTGCGCCGATTGTCGAGGAACCGTTGCAGCGTCTTGTGCAAATGGAAATCGGGCGGCAATGTCGTGATCTTGCGCCCGATGTCCTTGAGCGTCGCGATCTCAACGCCGGTTTTACCGCGGCGCGGATCGTCCACGTTGCTGGCGATGGTGTAGCCGGACCAGCGGCCATCGAGCCAATCCGCCTTATTGGCGCGATAGCCAAGCGCGGCCTCGAGCTCGGCATCGAGGTGAGCCCGGCAATCAGTCCGCATCTTGTCGACCTCGCCGGCGGTGACGACGCCTTCGTCGATCAGTTTTTTGCTGTAGATCTCGAGCGTCGTCGGATGGGCGGCGATGGCCTTGTACATCAACGGCTGCGTGAACGAGGGCTCGTCGCCTTCGTTATGGCCATGGCGGCGATAGCAGAACATATCGATGACCACCGGCTTTTGGAATTTTTGCCGAAACTCGGTCGAGATCTTGGCCGCAAAAACCACCGCTTCGGGATCGTCGCCGTTGACATGGAAAATCGGCGCCTCGATCATTTTGGCGACATCCGACGGATAGGGCGACGAGCGGGAATACCGCGGATTAGTGGTAAAGCCGATCTGGTTGTTGACGATGAAATGCAACGAGCCGCCGGTGCGATGACCGCGCAGCCCGGAAAGCCCGAAGCATTCCGCGACCACGCCTTGTCCCGCGAACGAAGCGTCGCCGTGGATCAGTAGCGGCATCACCATGGTACGATCGTCCGGCGTGGCGCCGACGTGATCCTGCTTGGCGCGCACTTTGCCGAGCACCACCGGGTCGACAATTTCCAGATGCGAGGGGTTGGCGGTCAACGACAGGTGGACGCTGTTGTTGTCGAATTCCCGGTCCGAGGAAGCGCCGAGATGGTATTTCACGTCGCCCGAGCCTTCGACCGCATCCGGCGTCGTCGAGCCGCCTTTGAATTCATGAAAGATGGCGCGGTGCGGCTTCGCCATGACCTGCGCCAACACATTGAGCCGGCCGCGATGCGGCATGCCGACCACGATTTCGCGAACGCCGAGCGCACCGCCGCGCTTGATGATCTGCTCGAGCGCCGGGATCATCGCCTCGCCGCCGTCCAGGCCGAAGCGTTTGGTTCCGGTGAATTTTACATCGCAGAATTTCTCGAAGCCTTCGGCTTCGACTAATTTATTGAGGATGGCGCGCTTGCCTTCACGCGTGAACGTGATCTCCTTATCCGGGCCTTCGATGCGTTCCTGGATCCAGCTCTTCTGCGCGGCGCTGGAGATATGGAGGAATTCGACGCCGAGCGTCTGACAATAGGTCCGGCGCAGAATGCTGACGATCTCGCGCACGGTGCCGAATTCGAGCCCGAGCACCTTGTCGAGAAAAATGCGGCGATCGAGATCGCCCTCGCCGAACCCGTACGAGCGCGGATCGAGTTCTTCCTCGTTCTTCGGCGCTTCGAGCCCGAGCGGGTCGAGATTGGCGTGGAAATGGCCGCGCGCCCGATAGGCGCGGATCAGCATCAGTGCCCGGATTGAATCGCGGGTGGCGCGCTCGACCTCCGCCGCCGTGACGTCGACACCGCGCGCCTGCGCCTGTTCCTGCAGCTTGCCGCCGATTGCGGCGCCGGTCTGTTGCCAATCGCCATCAAGCGCACCGATCAGGTCGTTTCGTTCCGGCAGCGGCCAATCCGGTCGGCGCCACGACGGACCGTGCGCATTTCGCTCGACGTCCCCACGCTCGTCTTTCAGGCTCTGGAAGAAGGATTGCCAAGCCGCATCGACGGCTTTCGGGTCGCGCTCGTAGCGGGCATAGAGGTTATCGATATAGCTCGCATTGCCACCGTAGAGGAAAGATGTGCGGGCGAAAGCGGCATTCGCATCCTGGCGAGACATGAGTGACCTTCAAGCAATCCCGGCATGGATGGGATTTCAAACGAAGAGCAGATAAGGAACCGGGACCAAGGCCAAGGACGGCCCAAGTGCCGGCAGGTCTTCCCTTCTAGCCCTATTTAATCGCTCAATGTATCCGGCAAAAGACGAAGAAGTGAACCATTATTCGGTATCTCTGAAGGGCCAACTAGAACAGCCGACCCAACGCTACCGAGCCAATACTTTATTTCACCTCTCTTTATTTCCGGATTTGCTAGTTTGCCAGTTCGCTCAGTGGGATGCTTGCGATGAACGTAACCGGTGACAACCCGGCGATCTGTGTCGTCATGCCGGTTTTCAACGACTGGCGGGCCGTGCCGCAAATCCTAAGCAATCTGGCCGATGCGTTTCGACCCAGCGGCACCTTGCTCGATATCATCCTCGTCAACGACGCGTCGACTGAAAACTATAATTTCGAAATTGTGGGTTCGACGCACGATGTAATTTCAGAAATTACGATAGTCGATCTGCGCGTGAACGTCGGACATCAGATCGCGATTACCGCGGGGCTGCAGTTTGCCCAACAGCATAAAGCATTCACCGCTGTCCTGATTATGGACGCGGATGGCGAAGACCAACCGCACGATGCAGCCAAATTAGTTGCCATATCGCGCAATCAACCGGACCACTTAACCGTCGCCCGACGGACGAAGCGCTCGGAGTCTGCGGTTTTCCGCGGATTTTATACATTGTACCGCGCAATCTTCCGATTGCTTACCGGACGCGCTATTTCGCTTGGCAATTTTTTGCTGATACCGGCGGCGTTACTGCAATCGGTGTTGAGCGGACCTGAACTCATCCACCACGTCGCTGCGACACCACTTAGAACTCGTCTTCCGATCCCTGAAGTTCCGACGACGCGAGGACAGCGATACTTTGGCGCATCGCAAATGAATGTACCCGCGCTGGTAACACACGCGATTGGAGCTTTGGCGGTGTTCTCCGACGTTTTATTCTCGCGGTTACTGATCGGCGCCGCGGTGGTCGGCGCTTTGTGCACCCTCGGCAGCATTGTTGTCGCCTGCCTTCGTTTCTTCACCACTTTGGCCTTTCCCAACTGGGCTATGGCGCTATGGAGCCAACGCTGCCACCAGCAGCGCCGGATATTTTTCGCCCGCACCGCCAACATGACGCAGAATATTCATGTTGTGAAACATCCGGCGTGCTGAGTGATCGTCCATAGTATAAAGCCGCTGGGAACAGGCGGAACCAGGACGGAAGTCGAATAGGGATGCGGCCGTCGACGACCACTGTCCCGGCAGCACACGATGCGCGAAGTATAGCTATTTCTTGCCTTTGAGCACTTCGGCCAGTGTCCTGCCGAGCCGCGCCGGCGAGGGCGCGACCGTGATGCCAGCTTCTTCCATCGCCGCGATTTTGGATTCGGCGTCGCCCTTGCCGCCGGCAATGATGGCGCCGGCATGGCCCATCCGCCGGCCCGGCGGAGCGGTTCGTCCGGCGATGAAGCCGACCATCGGCTTGTTGCGGCCGCGTTTGGCCTCGTCTTTGAGGAATTGCGCGGCATCTTCTTCGGATGATCCGCCGATCTCGCCGATCATGATGATTGCTTCGCTATTTTTGTCGCCAAGAAACATTTCCAAAATCTCGATGAAATCCGTGCCTTTCACCGGATCGCCGCCGATGCCGACGGCGGTGGTCTGGCCGAGGCCGACTTGCGTCGTCTGAAACACGGCCTCGTAGGTCAGCGTGCCGGAACGCGACACGATGCCGACTTTGCCGGGCTGAAAAATATTGGCCGGCATGATGCCGATCTTGCATTGGCCCGCCGTCATCACGCCCGGACAGTTTGGGCCGATCAGGCGCGATCGCGAACCGGACAGCGCCCGCTTGACCTTCACCATGTCAAGGACCGGAATTCCT
>DASZCJ010000280.1:0-4560 GCA_035943155.1 Xanthobacteraceae bacterium
GTCGGACGGTGCGCACGATCGCGTCCTTGTCGAAGTCGCCGCGCCGAGAGATGCGCCCGTTGATCTATTCGTCGAGGGATCGACGCCCGATTGGTCGCTGCCGCTGCCGCAACAGACGGCCGCCGATGGCGCGGCGCTGACCTTTACCGCCATCTCCGGCGAGGACGCGATCGAAGTGACCGCCAATCTCGACTAATTTGCGGCAGACGCTAAAGCAAAATGTCTTTAGGTTGAATCACCATTTCGCTTTAGCTCATTGTTTGAGCATGATCTTTTCCGAAAACCGGGTTCCACTTTTCGGGATCATGCTTTAGTTTATGGCCCGCCGCCACGGCGGATGAGATTTATTGCGAGAACGAGAGGACAAGATCATGGCGATTAAGGTTGGCGACCGCGTACCCAACGGCACTTTCATGGTGATGACAACCGACGGGCCGAAGCCGAAGACGAGCGACGAATTGTTCAAGGGCAAGAAGGTCGTGCTGTTCGCAGTACCGGGCGCCTTCACGCCGACCTGTCATCGTAATCACCTGCCGGGATTTGTGAAGAACGCGGCGGCGATCAAGGCCAAAGGCGTCGATACGATCGCCGTGACCGGCGTCAACGATGTGTTTGTCATGGACGCCTGGCAGAAAGCATCGGGCGGCGACGCGATCGAATTTCTCGCCGACGGCAGCGGCCATTGGGCCAAAGCGACCGGCCTAACGACTGATCTGAGCGAGCGCGGCCTCGGCATACGCTCGCAGCGCTACGCCATGGTGGTCGACGACGGCGTAGTGAAGGCGCTCAATATCGAAGACGCACCGGGCAAGGCGGATATATCGGGCGCCGACAATCTGATGAAGTCGCTGTAACAGCCCTCTCCCCTTGCGGGAGAGGGTGGCGAGCCGTTTTTACGGCGAGCCGGGTGAGGGGTTTCGGTTCGTCGAGCCCCCTCACCCGCGCATCGCTCGCTTCGCTCGCAACACGCTGCCCTCTCCCGCAAGCTTGCACTCGGGCGCGCCAAGCGTGGCCCGGGTGGGGAGAGGGCTATTTCGCCAGCCGCCCCGCCGCGCGAATCTCGGCGATCGCCTGCCGCGCCAGCACGTCGGCGCGTTCGTTCATAACGTGCCCGGCGTGGCCGCGCAGCCAGTGCCAGCGGATTTTATGGGCGTGCATGGCGGCGTCGAGCCGCTGCCACAGATCGATATTCTTGACCGGCTTTTTGTCGGCGGTGCGCCAGCCGTTTTGCTTCCACCTCGCCAGATAGGTCATCACGCCATCGCGGAGGTATTGACTGTCGGTGTGCAGATCGACCCGGCACGGCCGCTTGAGCGCCTCAAGCGCGGAAATAGCGGCCATTAATTCCATGCGATTATTGGTGGTGTTTGCCTCGCCACCTTTGAGCTCTTTCTCGTGGTCGCCGAACGCGAGGATCGCGCCCCAGCCGCCCGGCCCGGGATTGCCGGAACAGGCGCCGTCAGTGTGAATGACGACATGCGGCAGATGCGGTTGTGCTTCCTCGCTCGCGGCTTCAGGACTCACGGCTCCATGACTCCATAATCGCGCGAACTCTTGACCTTCTGGTGGAAGCGCAGTTTGCGCGCGAATTCGCGCGGGTCCTTCGGCCGCACCAATGCGCCGGCCGGCACGTCCAGCCAGTCGACCAAGCGCGTGAGGAGAAAACGCAAGGCGGCGCCGCGCGCGAATAGGGGCAGTTTCTCCCACTCATCGCGCGACAGCGGTCGAGCTTTGGCGTAATTGGCCAACAGCGCGCGTCCTTTGGTGACGTTGAAGGAATGATCGGTCTCGAAGCACCAGGCATTGAGACAAATCGCGACGTCGTAAACCAGCGTGTCGGTGCAGGCGAAATAGAAATCGATCAGTCCGGACAGCTTGTCGCCAAGGAAAAACACGTTGTCCGGGAAAAGATCGGCATGAATGACGCCTTGCGGCAGGCCGCGCGGCCAATCGCGCTCCAGCACGCTAAGTTCGGCGCCGACGAGCGCTTCCAGATTGCGATCGACCTTATGAGCGCGCTTGCGGCAACCCTCGTAGAGTTGTCGCCATGCGGTGACCGAAAGCGCATTGTCGCGGCGCATCGCAAAATCCGCGCCGGCAAGGTGCAGCCGCGCCAGCGCCTCGCCAAGCGCCCCGCAATGCGCCGCGGTCGGCCGGCGAATCCACATGCCGTCGAGGAATGTGACGATCGCCGCCGGGCGGCCGGCTAACTTGCCAAGCACTTTGCCGGCGCGGTTTTTCACCGGCTGCGGGCAATTGATGCCCCGACTCGCCAGATGCTCCATCAGCGCCAGAAAGAACGGCAGATCGCGCTCGGCGACGCGCCGCTCGTAGAGCGTGAGGATGTAATGGCCCTGCGCGGTATGGACGAGGAAGTTCGAATTTTCGACACCTTCGGCAATGCCCTTGTAGGACAACAGCGCGCCGATGTCGTAGCCGGCAAGGAAGCGGCTTAAATCCTCCGCCGCGACATCGGTATAGACTGCCATGGAGATCCCCGCAAAAAGCCGGCCTGCCGCTTACGCCGCGCCGCCACTGAGCCATCTTGCATAGCGCGCGTAAAGATCGGCCGTTTCCGGCCCGCCGTCGCGATAGACGACAGCCGCGAGCGCGCGGCCCTGGGCATGCGCAAGCCGAAAAGCCATGTAACGGTACTGCTCGGGATAATGTGCGGTGTCGGCGGCCGCGAACAGCGCATCGAACGCCGGTGACGGCTCGACCGGATCGAGTCGGTCGCGCTCGTAGATTGCGGCGCGCTCGGCAATGCGCCATCCGTCGGCGCGGCGCTCGAGACGGTCGAGGAAACGGGAAAATGAGGTCAGATCGGCCTCCACGATGCCGAACTTCTGGCGCACGCGGATGATGACGGGCGTCTCGGCTATGGCGCGATCCTTGGCAAGCCTCATAGTCGGGGTGAACAAATGATGGCGCGACCAGGTGCGGCTCGCCGCAAAACCTGAGCGGCAGCGCTCGACGAATTGTTCGAACGAACCGCGAAACCACGACACCGAAATATGTCCATCCGGCGTGAAGGTGCCGCGCAGCTCTTTCCAATTGCCCTGATCGCGATAAACGCCCCAGGCATGGATAAGTTCGGCGATAGTAAATTTATCGGCAAATTCCATGCGCAATTGCCTCGCCCGGCGCACCATAGGACCTGATGCACCATAGGATAGCGCGGTCACGCCACGCAATTGTTCCGCTTAAGAATCGTTCACCGGCATTGTCGTCTGCACCGAGCGCCGCGCCGCGAAACCCGCATGCCAAGCGGCAAGAGACGGATGGCCTTTGCGCCAATCCTGATCGGCAAAGCGAAAATCGAGATAGCAGAGCGCGCAGCCGATCGCGATATGGCCGATGTTCAATGCACTCGTTGCGATCACTTCTGCTTCACGCTCCGGATTGTCCAGCACCGCCGCGGTCCGTACTCCCGTACTCGCCAAATAATCGGCTGAAGGCTCCGCGCGCAGGCGCTCGTTGCGCGCGAGAACCAGAAGATCTAAAAAACCATCGCCCAGCGCATGACGGCGCAGCGCCAGCATGCGCGCCGAACGTTCCAGCGGAAACAATTGCGGTTGGCCATCGAGCGCGTCGAGATATTCGCAGATGACCGCAGAATCGTAGAGCGCCGTGCCGTCGTCGAGCACCAGCGTCGGTATTTTCGATAGCGGATTATCTTTCATCAGTTCCACGTGCGGCTTGGTCATTGCGGCGACCGTGCGCACGCAATCCAGTCGATCGACCAGCCCGCGCTCATGGGCGACGATCATGACCTTGCGCACGAAAGGCGAGCGCGGCGACCAATGCAGCTTCATGGAGGGTCCTCCGGCGCGCGGATGCAGCCCGCTGCGCGCAAGCGCGCCGCGAAATCTAAATCCCGCTCTAACGCTCTAGCGCGCGCCCTGCCCGCGCATCGCATAGAAGGCGGCGTAGAATTTCCTACACGCCTCGGCGAGACCGTAACCAGCACGCTTGCCGGGACCGGACAGATCAAAACTGTAGCCGCAGTCGTCCCCCGAACAAGCGTAAAAACGCATTCCGCGCAGGGTTTCGGCGAACTCCGAATTTTCCTCGCCGCAATTGGGACAAATCATGACAATGCGTGCCGTCGATTGGATTTGCGTGATGCCATAGTTGCGCATGGCGGTCGCCCCGTCGTTTCGCGCGCAAAGCTCCTTGGCGCGGCGAATCGGATGCATTCTATCAGACTGTCCTTTCGTGCCGGTTTACGCCGCGATCGGCCTTCATTCTCCCGCTTGTCCGGTTCAGAGAGGCGCGGCAGTATGTGAGGCCCAAGACCCCGGTCCGCGGGGCTGGCTCCAAAGGGAACGGCTGACCAGTCCGCTATGCCGACAACGTGGGGGCGCGCAGGCGCATGAAGACTATTCTCGTTCCGACCGAGCAAAGTCCGACCATGGTATCGGCGTTGGACACCGCTTTGCTGCTGGCGCGGAAATTCGACGGCTGTATCGAAGGCTTCCCGCTGCGGCCTGCCGTGGCCGATCTTGTGGCCATGGATCCCGACAGCGGCCTGACCATGGTCGCGGTCAAGGAAAACGA
>DASZCJ010000281.1:0-5568 GCA_035943155.1 Xanthobacteraceae bacterium
GCTCGCTGCCGCGGAACAGGCGGCGCGACGGCGCGGCCGGCTGGTCATGCGTCTCGAAGTGCGCGAGCGCAATCGCCGCGCCATTGCCCGCTACAAAAAAACCGGCTACCGGCTGTTCGGGCGGCACCGGGCGTATTATGACGATCGCGCCGACGCGCTCCGCTTCGACAAGCCGCTTGTTAAGGAACCGCACTAGCGTTCATAAGTCTTTTACATACACCCCTGACTCTGGTCCCAGAATCGGCTTTCATGGTGGACATCGCAGGCAGTGCAGTCGCCATCCTCTCTAATTCGGGCTATGACCAACGCGTGCCGCGCCTGACTCCAATTGCATGACCGGCCTGATTTCATATTTCGGCATCGATCTGGAAGGGATCCGCCCATGACCGGCTGGGTCATCCTCGTCGACCAGCCTCGCGACCTGCCGAACGCCGAGACCCCTCACAAGGTCATCACCACAAGCGAATATTTGGCGCGGCCGCGTTTGTTCGAAATAGGACGGCCGAAGCTGGTCAACCTCGCCCGCTCCTACGCCTACCAATCGAAAGGCTATTACGCGTCGCTCCTTGCCGAGGCGCGCGGGCATCGCGTGGTGCCGACCGTCGAGACCATGCTCGAATTGCGCGAGCAGAAACTTTATGAGCACGCGCTGCCCGACCTTGAGGAGGAGCTGAACCGCTGCGCCAGGCGCGCCGATTTTCAAAGCGAGGGCGAGTTCAAGCTCTTGGTCTGTTTCGGCATCGCCCGCGATGAGCGGTTCGAGCCGTTCGGGCGGCTATTGTTCGACTGGTTCCGCTGTCCGGCGCTGGAAGTCATCATCGAAACTGGCGGCACTTGGCTGTCGATCGACCGCATCCGGCCACGCGCCATCACCCGCTTGGCCAATGGCGAAGCCGAGTTCTTCCGCGAATCGCTGCACAACCACACCAAGCGCGAATGGCGCGATCCCAAGGCACGCTCGGTGGCAAAATACGATCTCGCGGTGCTTTACGATCCCAACGAGAAAACCGCGCCGTCATCGCCGGCTTCGATGAAGCATTTCGCGCGCATTGCCGAGAAAATGTCGGTCGACGTCGAGCCGATCACCAAACGTCAGCTCGCCGAACTCGCCGAATTCGACGGCTTGTTCATCCGCGAGACCACCTCGATCGATAATCACACCTACCGCTTCGCCCGTCGCGCCTGGCAGGAAGGCATGCCGGTCATCGACGATCCGATCTCGATGATCCGCTGCACCAATAAGGTGTTCCTCATGGAGCTCCTGCAGCAGAACCAGGTGCCGACGCCGCCGACCGTGATCGTCGCCGAGGACACCGACCTCGGCAAAGCGATCGATGAACTCGGACTGCCGCTGGTGGTCAAAATCCCGGACGGCTCGTTTTCTCGCGGCGTGCACAAGATTACTTCCTCCGCCGAGTTCCGGCGCATCTGCGACGAGCTGTTCGAGGAGACGGATCTGCTTCTGGCGCAGAAGTTCCTGCCGACCGATTTCGACTGGCGGGTCGGGGTGCTTGCCGGCGAGCCGCTGTTCGTCTGCCAGTATCGCATGGCGCGCGGCCACTGGCAGGTGGTCAAATACCGACCGGACGGCTCTTCGCATGAGGGCGGCTTTCGCGCCTTCGGCCTCGACCAAGCGCCGCCCGAGGTGATCGACGTCGCGGTGCGCGCTGCGCGGCCGATCGGTGACGGCTTCTACGGCGTCGACCTCAAACAGACCGCCGACGGCATTGTCGTCATGGAAGTCAACGACAATCCCAGCCTCGAACACGGCATCGAAGATTCCGTGGGCAAGGACGAAATCTGGATGCGGCTGTTGCGCTGGTTCGTCGATCGCTTCGAGCAGTAGGATTCCGCTAGCGCTCCACCGTCTTCGCGCCGGCGGTTTTCGCCACGGCATCAAGCGGCCAGCGCGCCCGCGGCGCGATATCGAGCGGATCGGTCAAGCCGAGCACGAGCCGTTCCGCACCGGCCCAGGCGATCATCGCGGCATTGTCGGTACACAAAGCCGGCGGCGGGGCGACGAACTCGGTGCCGACTTCAAAGGCGACGCGATGCAGCACTTTGCGGATCGCCTGATTGGCGGCGACACCGCCGGCGCAGACCAATGCGTTGGGCGTGCCGATCCGCAGCCGGAACAGCCGCAACCCACAGCGCAGCCGATCTTTGACCACATCGGCCACTGCCTGCTGGAACGAGGCGCACAGATCGGCCACATCCTCGTCGCTCAGCGGCGCTATCTTTTCCGCCTCGAGGCGTAGCGCGGTTTTAAGGCCGGAGAACGAGAAATCCGCGTCGCGCCGGCCCGTCATCGGCCGCGGCAAGACGAAACGTTCGCCATCGCCGCGCGCTGCCTCCTTTTCAACGAGCGGCCCGCCGGGATAACCGAGGCCAAGCAGTTTCGCCGTCTTGTCAAAAGCCTCGCCGATCGCGTCATCGACCGTGCCGCCGAGCCGCAGATAATCGCCGACGCCGCGCACGCCGAGGATCTGGGTGTGGCCGCCGGAGGCCAGGAACAGGCAATAAGGAAAAGCGGTCGCGTCGGTGAGCCGCGCTGTGAGTGCATGCCCTTCGAGATGATTGACCGCGAGCAAGGGCTTGGCGTGGGCCAGCGCGATGGCTTTTGCCGTGGTCAGGCCGACGATGACGCCGCCGATCAGGCCCGGACCGGCCGCGGCCGCAACCCCATCGAGCGCCTCGAAAGAAATTTGCGCCTCGCTCATCGCTTTGGCGATGATGCGATCGAGCGCTTCGACGTGGGCGCGGGCGGCGATCTCGGGGACCACGCCGCCGAATTTGGCGTGCTCGCTGATTTGCGACAGCACGATATTGGACAAAATGCGCCCGCGGCCATCGTCGCTGCGGCTCACCACCGCGGCGGCTGTTTCATCGCAGGTCGTCTCGATGCCGAGGATCAACATCGGTGTATTATAGCGCCGTGATGAGGCAATCCTCGACTCCGACTGCCATTCTGCGTCTTGGCTCGCGTGGTTCGCCGCTGGCGCTGGTCCAGGCGCGCCAAGCACAAAGCGCCATTGCCAAGGCGTGCGGCGTGGCGCCGGAGGCCATCGAAATCAAGGTCATCCGCACCAGCGGCGACAAGAGCCAAGATGAACCACTGTCGGACGCCGGCGGCAAAGGGCTGTTCACCAAGGAAATCGAGGAGGCTTTGCTCGCGGGCGTCATCGATATCGCCGTGCATTCGTCGAAGGATCTGCCGGCCTTTTTGCCGGCCGGGCTTAGTCTGGCGGCATTCCTGCCGCGCGAGGACCCACGCGACACTTTGGTTAGCAGCGAAGCCAACAGCCTGGGCGAACTGCCGCAGAACGCGCTGGTCGGCACGTCTTCGCCGCGCCGGCAAGCCTTGCTCAAGCGCATACGGCCCGATCTGCGCATCGCGCCGATGCGCGGCAATGTCGAGACGCGGCTACGCAAGATCGAAGCCGGCGAGGTGGACGCCACTGTCCTTGCGGCGGCTGGATTAAAGCGGCTCGGACTGCTTGCGGCGGCGAGCGCCGTGCTTGAGGTCGAGGAGTTCTTGCCGGCGGCAGGCCAGGGCGCAATCGCGCTCGAAACGCGCGCCGATGACGATACGATCCGCGCGCTTGTCGGCGCGGTCGATGATGCCGATACCGCGACCGCCCTTGCCGCCGAGCGCGCCTTTCTCGCAGCGCTGGGTGGCTCGTGCCGCACGCCAATTGCCGGCCATGCGCAGGTCAAGGGCGACACCGTCAGCTTTCGCGGCCTGATCGCAACGATCGACGGCCGCGATGTGGTTGAAGTTTTCCGGCAAGGCCGCCGCGCCGATGCGGCGGCGCTTGGCGCCGACGCTGGCCATGACATCCGGACGTGCGCCGGCGCCGGATTTTTTGTCGAGGATTAGGCTTTGCAAATCCTGGTAACGCGACCGCAACCGGCCGCCGCAGATACCGCCATGGCCTTGCGCGCGCGCGGTCATGCGCCAATCGTCGCGCCGCTCCTCGAAATGGAGCTTCTATCTGACGTCGATCCCAAGACCGGACCGTGGGACGCGATTCTGCTCACCAGCGCCAACGGCTTGTGGGGCATTTGCAGGTTCGCCTGGAACAAAAAGTGGCACGGCATACCGGTGTTCGCCGTCGGCGATATCAGCGCGAAAGCGGCGCGCGATATGGGCTTCGCTGAAGTCGCCTCGGCCGCAGGCAATGTCAACGATCTCGCTGAGCTCGTCGCTGCGCGGCTCAAGCCGCCGGCGCGGCTGCTTTATCTCGCCGGCGAGGAACGCGCGGGCGATCTCGCCGGAGCGCTGCGGGCAAAAAACTTCGAAGTCGATCTGGTCGTGGTTTACCGCTTTGTCACGGCGCAATTGCTCCCACAGCCCGCCGCGGAGGCGCTGGCGGATGAAATCGACGGGGTTTTGCATTTCTCCCGTGCCAGTGCGGAGACGTTTCTCCAGGCAGCGCGCAATTCGAAACTGCTTCATGCGGCGCTAACAAAGCCGGTCCACTTTTGCCTGTCCGAAAACGTCGCCGTACCGCTGCGCGAAGCCGGTGCGGCACAGATTCGCGTCGCGGCGCGGCCGGACGAAGCTGCGCTCCTCGAACTTTGCGTTTAGGCAAAGCATTACGATCAACGATCGGGCCATGTTGCCGCTGCCTTCGACGCGTACTATGCCGGGGAAGAGGTGAGCCGAATGAAGAGCGAGTCGGACAACAGCGCAGGCCGCCGCCCGCCCACCATCGAATTGGCGGCGACCGAAGTCGCGACCTCCGCCGATGAGCCGGCAGCCGGCGCGGCGCAATCGGCAGAGCCGCGCCCGGCCGAGGAGGCGCCGGCGGGTTCCAATGCATCGTCGCCGAGTGGAAGCAATCCGCAAACAACCAGCGCTTCCAGCGGGCGGCTCAAGTCACAGGTCGCGGGCGCGTTGATCGGCGCCGTCATAATGGCGGCTGCCCTGGCGGCGCTCTGGTTCACTGATTTGATCCCCGCGCGCGATGGCACGGCCAGCCATACGCTTGCGTCAAACACTTCCGCGTCTGCACCGCCGTCCACCACACCGCCGCCAAATCAACCAGCAAATCAGACGCCCGATCTGCGCGCGCGGCTCGACAAGATCGAGCGGGCGATCGAAGCGCAGCGTAACGAACCGGCGGTCGGCGGCCGCATCGCCGGCGTCGAAGCTCAAGCGAAATCGCTCGGCGACGGCATCGCCGCGCTGCAACGGCGGGTCGATGAGATTGCGGCAAGCGGCCAGAGCGCTGCGAAGCAAGCCGACACAGCGCTCAGCGCGGCCGAGGCGGCGAGAAGTGCAAGCGAAGCCACCAACAAAATGGAAGTGCAACGCAGCGACTTCGATGCGCTGGCGAGCCGGATCATGGCGCTGGAGAGCGCGGTGAAAGGACTTGCCGCGGCGACCGTTCCCGTAGATCGCGCGGCGCGGTTGACGATCGCCGCGGAATCGCTGCGCGCAACCGTCGAACGCGGCGCGCCATACCAAGCCGAACTTGCGTCACTGCGCGCGCTCGGTGTCGATGAGAAGGCGACCGCGCCGCTTGAACCTTTCGCTGCAAACGGCGTTCCGAGCGCCGTCCC
>DASZCJ010000282.1:0-2853 GCA_035943155.1 Xanthobacteraceae bacterium
GGCAATTGCGTCGGATCTTTCACTGCTGTGACTTTGATGGCGCCGTTGCCGCAGCTGATCGTGTCGCCCTTGACGGTCACCTCGCCGGGAAAACGTCCATGGACCGAGTCGTAGCGCAACAGATGCGCATTGGTTTCGACCGGCGCGAGGTCGTTGACGGCGACGACTTCGATATCGCTGCGTTCCGCCTCGACGATCGCGCGCAAAATATTGCGGCCGATGCGGCCGAATCCGTTGATGGCAATACGCACAGACATTCTCAGTTCTCCTGCCCGGTCTCCTGTTGGCGGGCGGCCCGCGGCGCCGCCCCCACATACGCTCGCAATCAATTACGTCTTTAAGGGTTTCATAGCTTATCTAATGTTGCCGCAGCGACTTTTTCAGCGGTTAGCCCGAAATGACGGTAAAGGTCTTTATACGGTGCACTGGCGCCGAAACCAGTCATGCCGAAAAAGCTGCCGCCCGAGCCGATGATCGCGTCCCAGCCCTGGCGGATGCCGGCTTCGACCGCGACATTGATTTTCGCCGCGCCGATCACGGCCATGCGCTCGGCTTGCGGTAAGGCGAACAACAGCTCGAAGCATGGTACCGAGACGACGCGCGTCGGAATTTTGCGTGCCGCGAGCAGCGCGCGCGCTTCGACGGCAATGGCGACCTCCGAGCCCGACGCAAACAGCGACACGACGGCCGCTCCGCCATCGGCGGGCATCAGCTCATAGGCGCCCCCCGCACAGCGATTGCGGGCGTCAAAGCCGGTGCGCAATTGCGGCAAGGTCTGCCGCGTCAGCGCCAGTACGCTCGGACCGTCGTTTGCTTGCAGCGCAAGCTGCCAACACTCGACGGTTTCCACCACGTCGCACGGCCGAAACACTTTGAGGTTCGGAATCGCGCGCAGCGCCGCCAGATGCTCGACCGGCTGATGGGTCGGTCCGTCCTCGCCGAGCCCGATCGAATCGTGCGTCATCACATGGATGACCCGCTGGCCCATTAGCGCTGCGAGGCGGATCGCCGGCCGGCAATAATCCGAGAACACCAGGAACGTGCCGGAATAGGGAATGACACCACCGTGCAGCGCCATGCCATTCATGGCGGCGGCCATGCCGTGCTCGCGCACGCCATAATGAATGAAGGTGCCGGAGTAATCCGGCGCCTTGAGCACGGCCATGCCCTTGGCCCGCGTATTGTTCGAACCGGTTAGATCGGCTGAGCCGCCGATCATTTCCGGCAGCACTGCGGTAAGCGCATCAAGCGCGAGTTCGGAAGCGGCGCGGGTGGCAAGATCCTTTGGCGCGTGCGCGAGTTTTTGCTTCAGCTCGTTGATTGCAGGCGTCAGGCGGTCGGCAGCTTCGCCGCGCAGACGGCGAGCGAACTCAGCGCGTTGCTGCGGCTCGAGTGCGGCGACGCGCTGTTCCCAGGCGAGGCGCGCCGGGCGATTGCGCTCGCCTGCGGCGCGCCATTGCGCGCGGATGTCCGCGGGAATTTCGAACGGCGGCGCCGACCAGCCGAGCCTTTGTCGCGCGGCGGCTATTTCTTCGGCCCCGAGCGGGGCGCCGTGACTCTTTTCGGTGCCGCCCTTGTTCGGCGCGCCAAAGCCAATCGTGGTCCGGCAGGCGATCAGCGATGGCCGTTCGGACTCTCTGGCCACTTCGATGGCGTGCGCAATTGCTGTGGGATCCTGGCCGTCGATCCGCAGCGCCATCCAGCCCGCAGATTCGAAGCGCTTCACTTGATCGACGGAATCCGAGAGCGATGTGGCGCCGTCGATCGAAATGCCGTTGTCGTCGTAGAGAACGGTGAGCTTGTTGAGCTGCAGATGCCCGGCAAGCGCGATCGCTTCCTGGCTGATGCCTTCCATGAGATCGCCGTCGGAGGCCAGCACAAACGTCCGATGGTCGACGATATCGTCACCGAAAACCGCGGCGAGATGGCGCTCCGCGATCGCCATGCCGACGGAATTGGCGAGCCCTTGTCCGAGCGGGCCGGTTGTAGTTTCGACGCCGGACGTGTGGCCGTGCTCGGGATGACCGGGCGTGAGCGAGCCAAGCTGGCGGAAACGCTTGATCTCCTCGATCGTCATCTTCTCGTAACCGAGGAGATAAAACAGCGCGTAGAGCAGCATCGAGCCGTGGCCGGCGGAGAGCACGAAGCGGTCGCGGTCGGGCCAGGCCGGATCGGCCGGGTCGAATTTGAGAAAGCGTGAGAACAGCACGGTGGCAATGTCGGCTGCGCCCATCGGCAGGCCGGGATGGCCCGATTTGGCCGTTTCGACCGCGTCCATCGCCAGTGCGCGAATGGCGTTGGCCATGCGGTCGTGGTCGGCACGCGAAACCGGACTCGCATTCGGATGAGCGACGGCGGGAAAGGCAGACGCTGGCGCGATAGCGTTCGCGGTAGGAAGACGACCCGGCTTGGTCATGACGCCTGCAATGGGACCCGCAATGGCGCCTGCAATGGGAACCTGCAATCGCGGCGCGATCCGCGGTGCCGCTATCGTGGGAACAGGCCGCGGACTGATAACATGCGAAGCATCCAAGTCAATTCCACGCCGGCGGACGAGCGGCGTCATGCACAGGCTGCGCACCGCAGCGTTGACGTTTTCCCGCGACACGACGTAAGCTTCTGCCGATAAATGATTGCCCTCGCACGGTTTTCACAGGCCGTGCCGCGGCTTTGCTGGCCCGGTGGATGGCCATGAGCAACACCGATTCGATCGAAGCCGCGGCGCAGCGCCTATCCTTGGCGCTCGAGGCCTTGGAGGCGGCAACCGAACGGCGGCGCGAGGCCGATCGCGCCGAAAACACGCTGGCGGACCACGTTCACGTCTTAGGCAGCGATCGCGCGCGGCTTGCCAGC
>DASZCJ010000283.1:0-8726 GCA_035943155.1 Xanthobacteraceae bacterium
TCGCGGGGGCGGGTATCGGCGGGCTTACTGCCGCGCTCGCTTGCGCGCGCAACGGGTTTCGCGCGCTAGTGCTTGAACAAGCGGAACGGCTCGAAGAAACCGGTGCCGGCATCCAGCTTTCCCCCAACGCAACCCGCATTCTGATCGGGCTTGGACTAGCCGAACGGTTGCGGCCGCATGTGGTGGCGCCGACCGCGATCCGCGTCCTTGCGGCGCACAGCGCCCGGGAAATCGTGCGCATTCCACTCGGCGACTATGCGGCGCAGCGCTACGGCGCACCCTATTGGATGATTCACCGCGGCGACCTGCAGGCGGTGTTAAGCGATGCAGCGGCGCAAGATCTCAATGTCGTAGTCCGGCTCGGCATATGCATGGAGGATTTCGCCAGCCATCCGCATGGCGTCACAGTCTCGGCGCGAGGCGCCGGCGGCCTGTGGACCGAACATGGCAATGCGCTGATCGCGGCGGACGGCCTGTGGTCCGCCTCCCGCGCGCGCATTGCTTCCAAAGATCCGCCGCGTTTTGCCGGCCGGACCGCCTGGCGCGCACTGCTGCCTGCAACGCAGATCGCGGCCGAATTCCGCGAGCCACTGATTCATCTGTGGCTCGGTCGCAACGCGCATCTGGTCCACTACCCGATCAAAGGCGGCAAGCTTATCAATGTCGTCGTGATCACCGCTGACGATTGGAGCGGGCCGGGCTGGAGTGAAGCGGCAAGCCGGATTGATCTACTAGCGCAGCTTTCAGATACGCGCTGGGCGCCCAACGCGCATTCTTTAATTCGCGCACCCGAAGCTTGGCTGAAATGGGCGCTTTATCAGGCCCCTCCGCTCGCCAATTTCGGCCAAGGTGCGGCGGCGCTGCTGGGTGACGCCGCTCATGCGATGCTGCCGTTTCTGGCGCAAGGCGCGGCCATGGCCATCGAGGACGCCGTGGTGGCGGCGCAATGCCTCGCCCGCATGCCCGACAATCCGGCCGCCGCCTGGGAAACTTATTCCGCCGTGCGGCGTGGCCGCACCCGCAAGGTGCAGCGCTTGGCTGCGCGCAATGGCACCCGCTACCACCTGCCAGGCGTTGCGGCCATGTTTCGGAACACGACGATGCGCTTGATCGGTGGCGAGCGGCTCTTGCACCATTACGATTGGCTGTATGATTGGCGGCCGCCACGTGCTTTATCGATCAGCTGATCACGGAACCAGCGTCGATCCCACAACCACGAAGATTTAGACGAATGACCATAGGCGAAACGCTATTCCCAACGACGATTGCCGGCAGCCTGCCGAAGCCGGCGTGGCTTGCGGCGCCGCAGAAACTGTGGGCGCCGTGGCGGCTGGAGGGCGAAGAACTTAGCGCCGGCAAAGACGACGCCACGCTGCTCGTTTTAAAGATTCAGGAGGACGCCGGCATCGATACCGTCACCGACGGCGAGCAATCACGCCAGCACTTCGTGCATGGTTTTCTCGAGGCGGTCGAAGGCATCGATTTCGATAAGCGCGTCGAGATGGGCATCCGCAACGACCGCTACAAGGCAATGTGCCCGACCGTGGTCGGCCCATTGCGCTTGCGCGGACGCGTGCATGCGCGCGAGGCGCGGCTTTCACGCGCGCATACCAGGAAAAAACTCAAATTCACCCTGCCTGGTCCGATGACCATCGTCGATACGATCGCCGACGCCCGTTACGGCGACCGGGTGAAGCTGGCCATGGCCTTCGCCGCGTTGCTCAACGAAGAGGCGCGCGGGCTTGCCGCCGACGGTGTCGATGTTATCCAGTTCGATGAGCCAGCCTTCAACGTCTACATGGAAGCCGCAGCCGGTTGGGGAATCGAGGCATTACACCGCGCGATCGAGGGCCTGACCTGCAAGACCGCCGTGCACATTTGCTACGGCTACGGCATCCCGGCAAATGTTCAATGGAAAGCGACGCTCGGCGCCGAATGGCGTCAGTACGAGCAGTTTTTTCCGGCATTGGCCGCGAGCCGGATCGATCAAGTGTCGTTGGAATGCATTCACTCGCACGTGCCGATGCACGTACTCAAGTTGCTCCAGGGCAAGGACGTGTTGATCGGCGTGATCGACGTCGCCAGCGAAGAGATTGAAACGCCGGAAGAGATTGCGGCGGTAATCGCTGCGGCAACCGAATATGTTCCCGCGCATCGGATCGTTCCGTGCACGAATTGCGGCATGGCGCCAATGCGCCGCGACATTGCGGCAGCGAAGCTTGGCGCACTCGCACGCGGTGCGGCGCTAGCGCGCCGGAAGTTGGGCTGAAGCTTAGCGCTGGCTACGCGACAGAACGTCAATCAGCTCGGCGACTTTGCGGCGCTGCTCGGTCTTATTGCCGGACGCGATCGCATTCTCGACGCAGTGCGCCGCATGGTCGGTAAGAATTTCCTCTTCGGCACGCCGCAACGCCGCGCGAACCGCCGAAAGCTGCGTCACGATATCGATGCAATAGCGATCGTCATCGACCATGCGGGCAAGTCCGCGCACCTGTCCCTCGATCCGTCGCAGCCGTTTCAGCACCGAAGCCTTGGCAATGGTTCGCATCCCGCTTATATACCCCCATGGGGTATAGGTTTCAAGGCGATCCAGATCATGCCACGAGCGGTGCGGGCTTCGAGTGAAACCGATCCGGTATGCGGGATGAAGGTCGATCCCGCGCGCTCGGCGCACAAACACGCTTATCATGGCCGCCTGTATTATTTCTGCTCGGCAGGCTGCCGGACCAAGTTCGCCAAAGAGCCGCAAACGTTCCTGTCAAAGGCTGAGCGCGAGCCGCAGACGGCGGCGGCAGCCACCATCTACACCTGTCCGATGCATCCGCAGATTCGGCAAGCCAAGCCGGGCCCGTGTCCGATCTGCGGCATGGCTTTGGAGCCGGTAGGAGCCACCGAACAGACCAGTCCCAGCCCGGAATTGATCGACATGACGCGGCGCTTCTGGATCGGCGCCGCGTTGTCAATTCCTACGGTGATTCTTGAAATGGGAGCCCACTTTCCGGGCGTGAACTTCCACCGTTTTATCTCGCCACAAACCTCAGTCTGGCTCCAGTTTCTGTTCGCTACGCCGGTCGTGCTCTGGGCGGGTTGGCCGTTTTTCGTCCGCGGCTGGGCATCGGTACGCAACCGATCGCTTAACATGTTCAGTTTAATCGCGCTGGGTGCCGGCGCTGCCTATCTCTACAGCCTTGCCGGCACATTCGCGTCAGGGCTTTTTCCGGAAGGACTGCGGCAAGAAGGGAGAATCATTCCGGTCTATTACGAAGCGGCTGCCGTAATCACCGTGCTCGTTCTCCTAGGCCAAGTTCTGGAACTTCGAGCGCGCGAGCAGACAGGGGGCGCCATTCGCGCTCTCCTAAATCTCGCGCCGAAAACGGCGCGACGTATCCGAGACGACGGCAGTGATGAAGAAGTGCCGCTCGAAGACGTGCATATCGGAGATCGCCTGCGGGTGCGACCGGGCGACAGCGTGCCGGTCGACGGCGTCGTGATCGTGGGTCACAGCGCGGTCGATGAATCTATGGTGACCGGTGAATCGATGCCAGTCGGGAAAGAGCCTGGCGCCAAAGTAATCGGCGGTACGATCAATGGAACTGGGGGCCTCGTCATGCGCGCCGAGAAGGTCGGTTCGGATACGATGCTCGCGCGCATCGTCCACATGGTCGCGGAAGCGCAACGCAGCCGCGCACCGATCCAGCGGCTCGCCGACGTGGTCTCGGCCTGGTTCGTACCGGCAGTCATCGTCGTTGCCGCCGTGGCTTTCATTGCCTGGATGATCTGGGGGCCGCCGCCTGCTTTCGCCTATGCGTTGGTGGCTGCCGTTTCGGTCGTGATCATCGCGTGCCCGTGCGCGCTGGGCCTAGCCACTCCAATGTCGATCATGGTGGGCGTCGGCAAGGGCGCGACTGCTGGCGTCCTGATCAAAAATGCCGAGGCACTGGAGCGGTTCGAGAAGATTGATACCCTCGTCGTCGATAAGACCGGAACCTTGACCGAAGGGAAACCGCGCGTTGTCGCGGTGGCGCCTGCCGAGAGTTTCGATGAAGCCACGGTTTTGTCGCTCGGTGCGAGTCTCGAACGGTTCAGCGAGCATCCGCTTGCTGCTGCAATCGTCGCTTCGGCGAAGCAGCGGGGCCTAGAGATGAAAGATGTGTCCGAGTTCGGCTCGATCACCGGCAAGGGCGTCACTGGCAGAATCGACGGCCATCAGGTGTCACTCGGCAATGCCAAGCTTCTGAAGGATATTGGAGTTGCTAGCGCGGACCTGGAGTCGCGAGCCGACAAGCTGCGGCGCGAGGGCGCGACGGCGATGTTTGTTGCCATCGACGGCCGGCCTGCTGGCATCATCGCGGTCGCCGACCCGATCAAGGCGACGACGCCGGTAGCGCTTGAGAGGCTCAGGGCCGACGGCGTTCGCATCGTGATGCTGACCGGGGACAACCGCATCACGGCGCAGGCGGTTGCGAGCAAGCTCGGCATTACCGACATCGAGGCTGAAGTTCTCCCCGAGCAAAAGAATGCAATCGTCCGGCGCCTGAGAAGCGAAGGCCATGCGGTCGCCATGGCCGGCGACGGCATCAACGATGCGCCGGCGCTTGCCGCCGCCGATGTCGGCATCGCCATGGGGACTGGCGCCGACGTCGCCATGGCAAGCGCGGGCATGACGCTGATCAAGGGCGATCTCGCCGGCATCGCCCGAGCGCGGAAGCTTTCGGCCGCGACCATGCGCAACATCCGGCAAAATCTGTGGTTCGCCTTTATCTATAACGTCATGGGGGTGCCGATCGCCGCCGGCGCGCTTTACCCGCTGTTCGGCCTGACCTTGTCGCCGGCGCTCAGCGCCGCCGCCATGTCCTTGTCCTCGGTCAGCGTCGTGACCAATGCGCTGCGGCTTCGCCGCATTTTGCTCTGACGGTCCTTAGTTGACGTTATTTGCCTTGTTGACGTCATTTGGCCGCGGCGTGGCTGTGGCTGAATGTCTCGATTATCTTTCTATTGAACGCCGGAATGTCGTCGGGCTTGCGCGAGGTGACAAGCTCGCCATCGGCGACTACCTGCTCGTCGACCCATTTGGCGCCGGCATTCGACAGGTCGGTTTTGAGCGACGGCCAGGACGTCATCTTTTTGCCCTTCACGCCACCGGCATCGATCAGAGTCCACGGGCCGTGGCAGATCGCGGCAATTGGCTTGTTCTCCTCGACGAAATGGCGAACGAATTCGATTGCCTGCGGCACAAGACGCAAGGCATCGGGATTGATGACGCCGCCGGGCAGGACAAGGCCGTCGAACTTCGCCGGCTCCGCGTCCTCGAGCGACTCGTCCACCGGAATTTTCTTGCCTTTGTCGTGATGTTTGAACGCTTGGATTTCGTCGTCCTTATTTGAAACAACCCTGACCTCCGCGCCGGCTTCCTTGAGCGCCTTCACCGGTTCGGTGAGTTCGACCTGTTCGACGCCGTCAGTTGCGAGCACCGCAATCGTGCACCCTTTCAACTCTCCTGCCATATCGCTGCCTCCGGTTTGTTGAGGACCTTCACGGGCGGGCAACGTCGCCGCCGCGGCGACAGTTCCGATTGAGCACCCGGAACCGTTATGGAACCCGCCGATTGTCGAAGAGAGCTGTGCCGATGACTCTTCCGTTATGCCAACCCTTTAGCCCCATGGAAGCCCTCTCCGTGGATGTCATTCCCATTGGGAAGGAATGGCGCTACGAGCCGAAATGGGATGGATTCCGCTGCCTCGCCTTCCGCGACGGCGCCAAGGTCGAGCTGCAGTCCAAATCCGGCCGATCGATCAGCCGCTATTTTCCGGAACTGACGGCCGCGCTTGGCAAATTGAAGCCGAAGAAATTTGTGCTCGACGGCGAGATTGTCGTTCCCGCCGACAGCGTTTTCTCCTTCGACGCGCTGTTGCAACGCATTCATCCGGCGTCGAGCCGCATCCGCAAGCTCTCGGCCGAGACACCGGCGCTGTTGATCCTATTCGATCTCTTAGTCGACGCGGACGGAGAACTGCTGACCGGCGAACCGCTCGATCAGCGCCGCCGCGCTTTAGAGCTTTTCTATCAAAAA
The DNA here is from genome assembly GCA_035943155.1 of Xanthobacteraceae bacterium. Classification (GTDB taxonomy): domain Bacteria; phylum Pseudomonadota; class Alphaproteobacteria; order Rhizobiales; family Xanthobacteraceae; genus BOG-931. The sequence goes on from DASZCJ010000283.1 coordinate 6,071, forward strand.
TACTGCCGCGCTTCGCCGCATCTTCTCCTCTCACCGTCCAGCACCAGTCTTGACGCAGCCAAGGGATGGCTGCGCCGCGCCGGCGCGACACTCGATGGCGTGATCGCCAAGCGCCGCGGCTTTGCCTACCGCGCCGGTAATCGCACCGGCATGCAGAAGATCAAGAATTTGCGCAGCGCCGATTGTGTGGTCGGCGGCTTTCGCTACAACGAGGGCAGCCGGCTGGTCGGCTCGCTGCTGCTCGGTCTCTACGACCGCGACGGCCGGCTCAATCACGTCGGGTTCACCTCGACGATCAAACGTCAAGACAAGCCGGCGCTCACCAAAAAGCTAAAGTCGCTGGCGGGTCCGCCGGGCTTTACCGGCAATGCGCCGGGCGGTCCGAGCCGCTGGGCGACCGAGCGTTCCGCCGAATGGGTGCCGCTCAAGCCAACGCTCGTGGTCGAAGTCTGCTACGATCACTTCACCGGCGAGCGCTTTAGGCATGGCACCCGACTGCTGCGCTGGCGTCCTGACAAGGCGCCGAAGCAATGCACGATCGACCAGATCAAGCAGAAAAAAGCAAAGTTGACGGCGCTGCTTGACTGAGCGCTGCTTGACTGAGCGCTGCTTCACTCGGCGCGCTGTCTTGCTCGCATTTTTCTCAGTTTCACCTATAGTTTGAGCGTTCGGTTTTTAATTTAGCTCTCGCGAACCTGTTATGAACACACTGCCTTCACCGGTTAACATCGCGCTGCTGCTCGGCTTGAGCTTCTTCCTCGGGCTTGCTTTCGAGGATTTTTTCGCGCGGTCGACGCGGCAACGCCCCGGCGGCATCCGCACCTTTCCGATGCTCGCGCTCGCCGGCGGCGTGCTTTATTTGCTCGATCCCGCGCACTTTGTTCCGTTCACCGCCGGCCTCGTCATCCTCGGTGCATGGCTGGTCATTTACTATCGGGCCTATGTCGGCGCCGTAGATGAGCAGGGCGAACCGACTGCCGGAATCGTGGTGCTAATTCTCAACGTGCACGCTTATCTGCTTGGCGCGGTCGCACTGGCGCTGCCGCCGTGGATCGCCGTGACAGTGACCGTGGTGGCGGTACTTTTGCTGACGGGACGCGAGCAGTTGCATGCGCTGGCGCGCCGTCTCGACATCGGGGAAATCATCACCGCCGGTCAGTTTTTGATCCTGACCGGCATCGTGCTGCCGTTGCTACCGAACGAGCCGGTCACGACGCTCACCCCGATGACCCCGCGCCAAGCCTGGCTCGCGCTCATCGTGGTCTGCACGTTTTCCTATGTCAGCTATCTCGTGCAGCGTTATTGGGCGGCAGCGGTCGGCGGCCTGTGGATGGCGGCGCTCGGCGGCCTTTATTCGTCGACTGCGACAACCGTCGTGCTTGCACGCCAAGCAAAAGCCCATCCCGCACTGGAGCGTCAGGCGCAAGCCGGAATCACGCTCGCAACCGCGATCATGTATTTGCGCATTCTGGCGATCGTGGCGATTTTCAATTTCGCCCTCGCGCGCACGCTGGCTGTACCTTTATGCGTACTGTTGCTCGCCGGCCTCATATTCTGCGGACTGCAATATAGGTTCGGCAAGAGAATGGACAAGGAGCCTGTCGAGATCATGCGGCTCACCGCAAGCGGCAATCCGCTTGCACTCGGCGCCGCCGCGATCTTCGCCCTTCTGTTCGTCGTAAACTCGGTGATCTTGACGGTCGTCAAATCGCAATTCGGAGTCTCCGGCATATACGCGCTTGCGGCCATTGTCGGTATCGCCGATGTCGACCCATTCGTTCTTAACCTGGCACAAGGCGGCGTAGCGGGCGTGGAGATTACCGGTCTAGCCGCGGCGATCCTGATCGCCGCATCCTCGAATAATATCTTGAAGGCGGTTTATGCCGTCGGCTTTGCCGGCAAGGCCACCGCAGTAAGCGCCTGCGCGCTCATCGCACTTGCCGTCGCCGGGTGCGCGGCCGCCTTCGCCGTCGCGACGTTGTAACAAGAAGAAAAAAGCTCAGCGCAGCGTCTGGTCGCTTTGCAGCGGCGAGGCAAAGCTGCAGTTTTTTTCCCCGGCATTGCGCTGGAGAAGCTTTTGTTCGGCAATCACCGAATCGTATTCGCTGCGATAAGCGAGCGATCCGATTACCGATCCAGCCGCACTTTCACTGGCCCTTTCCATGAGACCACGCAGCTCGGCCTCGCGCGCAATCAGCGCTTTCCGCCGAGTCGCAAGATCGTCGCAGTGATAAAGCGCGTAGCGGCCCGGATCGATAAAGACCGCGCCGGCGCCGTCGCTGCCGCAGCCGGCAAGGATGAGAAGGGCGACAAGCGCGAGAAGGGCCAAGCTCGACAGCATGAGGCGCGAGCGCGCAGCGTACCATCGGCCGCGCATCGGAGAGACCCGCGGCGCGGGCGCTCGCGGCGGCTCACTGCCGAGCCGGTCATCGGCGAATTTGTCCGAGATAGTCATCCCAACACGCGTCGCCCTACCTGCCCCGGGAATGCCGCTTATGAAGCCAATTGTGAAAGACACGAACCCTGTCGCAGCACCATGCGCCGCAAATGTGGCATGCCACGATGCCGCCCGGCACACGGCAGATAGGCCCAAACGATCCAAATGGCGAAGCCTCAGTCTAGCCATACGTGCCGCTAATGTTAAAATCTTATGAGG
>DASZCJ010000284.1:0-3936 GCA_035943155.1 Xanthobacteraceae bacterium
GGTGATAAGCGCTGCGGCTCTCACCCCACCCAGGCCGCTGCGCGGCCGACCCTCCCCCTCCAGGGGAGGGTTGATGTTCTCGCGCGCCACGCTCGGCCCCCGAATTATCGAAGGAGATAAATAAATGTGCCGCAACATCCGCACGCTGTTTAATTTCGAGCCGCCGGCGAGCGACGAAGAAATCCGCGCCTCGGCGCTGCAATTCGTGCGCAAGCTCTCCGGCTTTAATCAACCGTCGCGCGCCAACGAAGCCGCATTCGATAGCGCCGTGGAGGAAGTGACCGCCGCGGCGCGCCGGCTGCTCGGCTCGCTCGGGACGAATAGCCCGGCGAAGAACCGCGAGGCCGAAGCGATGAAGGCGCGCGAACGAGCCAAGGCGCGGTTTGCTTGAAATTTCTCACCTCCCCCTGGAGGGGGCAGGTCGCCGCGTCTCGCGCGGCGGGAGGGGCTGAGGGAGCGCTTCGCTTGTCACCCCACCCCGACCGCTTCGCGGCCGACCCTCCCCCTCCAGGGGAGAGTCGATCGAATGCCCTCATAAAAAGCTCTGCGGGTCAACGTCGATCTCAAGCTTGATCGGCCCGCGCCGCTTCGGCGCCTTGGCGAGCCAGCGGCGCAGATAGGCGGTGAGATCGTAACCGCGCGGCGCTTTGATCAACAACCGCAAGCGATGGCGGCCGCGCACCAGCGCAAGCGGCGCCTCGGCCGGACCGAGCACGTGCACGCGCTCCATTCTGTTTTCGTTGAGCGGCGCCGCGCGTGCCAATTCGCGCGCATAAGCTGAAGTGGCGTGCTTGTCGGGGCCGGAGATAACGATCGACGCAAGCCGGCCGAACGGCGGATAGGCGGTGCGCTCGCGCGCTGCGATCTCCGCCGCGTAGAACGCCTCGCGGTCCTGCGCGATGAGCGCGCGCATCACCGGATGCTCGGGCTGATGCGTCTGCAGCAACCCCAAGCCGACGCCGGCGTCGCGGCCGGCGCGGCCGATCACCTGATGCAGCAACTGAAAAGTGCGCTCCGCCGCGCGCGGATCGCCGTTGCTCAAGCCGAGATCGGCGTCGATGACGCCGACCAGATTGAGCATCGGGAAATGATGACCCTTGGCGACGAGCTGGGTGCCGATCACGATATCGAAACGACCGGCGGCGACGGCGGCCAATTCCTCGCGCATCCGCTCGGTTGTAGCGATGAGATCGCTCGAGAGCACCAACAGCCGCGCCTGCGGGAACAGCGTTCGCACCTCCTCTTCCAGGCGTTCGACGCCGGGACCGACGGCCACAAAGGACTCCGCGGCCTGGCATTTTGGGCAGGTTGGCGGGTGCGGCATGGCGAAGCCGCAATGGTGGCAGACGAGCTGGCGGCGGAAACGGTGATCGACCAGCCAGGCGTCGCAATGCTGACAGGCAAAGCGGAAGCCGCAGGCGCGGCACAGCGTCAACGGCGCATAGCCGCGGCGGTTGAGAAATAATAGCGCCTGTTCGCGCCGCTCCATCGCCGCCGCCACCGCACCGGCGAGCACGGGCGAAATGAACCGGCCGGGCGGCGGCCGCTCGCGGCGGAGATCGATAGCCTCGACGCTCGGCAAGCGCTGACCACCGAAGCGTTCGGGCAGCGCGAGCCGCGCGTAGCGGCCGCGCCGCGCATTGACTTCGCTCTCGATCGACGGCGTCGCCGACGACAACACGACTGGGATACCGGCAATGTGCCCACGCACCACCGCCATGTCGCGGGCGTGGTAACGCACCCCGTCCTCCTGCTTGTAGGCCGGATCGTGCTCCTCATCGACGACGATCAGCCCGAGATCGGCGTAAGGCAGAAACAAAGCCGAGCGCGCCCCGACGACGACGCGCACGTCACCATCGGCGACGGCGCGCCAGGTGCGCGCCCGCTGCCGCGGCGTCAGTTCGGAATGCCACGCCGCGGGCCGCGTCCCGAAACGCGCCGAGAAGCGGTCGAGAAATTGCGTGGTGAGCGCAACCTCCGGCATCAAGATCAAGCTCTGCCGGCCGCCGCGGATGGTATCCGCTACCGCCTCGAAATAGACCTCGGTCTTGCCCGAGCCGGTGACGCCATCGAGCAGCGTCACCGAATAGCCGCCCTTGGCGATGGTGGCTTGCAACGCCATAGCGGCGGCGCGCTGGTCGACGGTGAAGTCCGACTGAAGGAAATCGGGATCGGGCGGCTGCGCCACCGGCTCGGGCGGCAGCACCACGGTTTGCAAGGCGCCCTCGTCGATCAAGCCGTCGATCACCCCGGCGCTCACGCCGGCCTCGCGCGCGGCTTCAGTCTTGCCGCGCACCATGCCGTCGGCAAACAGCGCCAGCACGCGGCGGCGCGCGCCGGTTAGACGTTCCGGTGCTGCGCCGGCGAGCCGCACGCCGAGGCGCTCGCGCTCGGCGCCGAGATGCTCGCCCCTGCGCAGGCACATGCGCAGCACCATGCCGCGCGCGCTGAGCGTGTAATTCGCCACCCAATCGACGAAGCTGCGCAGCTCGGGCTTGAGCGGCGGGAATTGCAGCTTTTCCTCGACGTCTTTGAGGCGGTTATCGAGGCGCGGATTGGGCTTGGCGTTCTCCGCCCACACGACGCCTGTGGTTTCGCGCGGCCCGAGCGGCACGGTGACGATGTCGCCCGGGGCGAGCGCAAGCTCGGCCGGCGCGCGATAGGAATAGGGCCGGTCCAGCGCGACCGGCACCAGCACGTCCACGACCCGTTTTGCCATATTCTGATTGTCCGCCGATTCTCGCCGATTTAGGAAGGGTAAAGGCGTGAGCGGCTACTATCTCCGCTCATTCCCGCGAACGCGGGAATCCAGTCTGACCCTGGCATAAGCTGGGTCCCCGCCTCCGCGGGGACGAGCGGAAAATGGCGAAGAATACCGAAAACGGCCTGATCGCGTCAAAAGTCGCGGCACAGATCGAGGCTTGGCTGCGGCATCTCGGCGCCGAGCGCAACCTGTCGGGCAAGACGATCGAGGCCTACCGGCGCGATGTGCTGCAATTCCTGCATTTTCTCGCCGAGCATCTGGGCGGCGCGCCCGGCTTGAAAGACCTGGCAGCGCTTACGCCGGCGGACGTGCGCGCTTTCCTCGCGGCGCGGCGCGCCGACGCCATCAGCAGCCGTTCGCTGATGCGCGCGCTCGCTGGCATCCGCGCCTTTGGCCGTTTCCTCGAACGCAGCGGCACCGGCAAGCTCGGTGCGCTCGCCGCAGTGCGCGGACCGAAGATCGCCAAAACCTTGCCGCGGCCGCTGCCGGTTGCGGCGGCAAAAACCATGGCCGATCCGACCATCGCTGCCGGCGACGGCCGCGAGCCATGGATTCACGCGCGCGACGCGGCGGCGCTCGCGCTGCTTTATGGCTGCGGCTTGCGCGTTTCCGAAGCGCTCGGGATCGAGCGCGGCGATTTCGACGGACACGACGTGCTAACCGTCATGGGAAAGGGCCGCAAGCAGCGCATGGTGCCGCTGATCGCGCCGGTGGCGAAGCTGATCGCCGATTACGTTGCGCTCTGCCCTTATGACCTGCCTGGCGATGGACCGCTGTTTGTCGGCGAAAAAGGCGGGCCGCTGTCGCCCCGCATCGTACAGCTCGCCATGGCGCGGCTGCGCGGCGCACTCGGCCTTGACGCAACGGCGACGCCGCACGCGTTGCGGCATTCCTTCGCCACCCATTTACTGGCGCGCGGCGGCGATCTGCGCGCCATTCAGGAATTGCTCGGCCACGCCTCGCTGTCCACCACGCAGATCTACACCGCCGTCGACGCCGAGCGCTTGATCGAGGCCTATCGCAGCGCGCATCCGCGCGCTTGACAAGAAATCGTGCTAACGCATCGTCATCCTGAGGTGGCCGCGAAGCGGCCCTCGAAGGATGCGGCCCGAACGCCTCGGCCGTCGCCCTTCGAGGCTCGCTCCGTTCGCACCTCAGGGTGACGGTACAGC